>NZ_JARVRU010000200.1:0-29122 GCF_030209535.1 Lysinibacillus sp. fls2-241-R2A-57 | reverse complement strand
AGATTTTTTTTACATTTTCATTATGAAGTGCTTTCTCAAGAGAGATCTCACGTTTAGTAATAGTTATCGTGAGAGCAAAAAAGTTTAATATCATTTATTATCACCTCCTTAAATTACCATGAAAAATGAAAAAAACCGTAGAGAGACTCCCCTACGGTGAAAAAAGGCACAAAAATACCGCAGGGGCACACTTCTCCCTGCGGTATGGGTATGCTTAATTACAAAAAAACTTAAGCGATCCATTCCAATCTGGTCGAATGTGTGATTTTCATTTTTACTGAAGTTGTAACTACCAATGACATCAATTTAACGATAACGATCATTTCATTCGACCTCCTTAAGAATTTTTTGTTTACTTTGTAAGTAGATCCATCTTTAAGTTGTTTGTAAACATCTTTTACTAAGTTTTCCTGATTGTGTTAATGACTAGAAACACTCTTTGCTGCTTTACATTGTTAGTTACCTGATTTTTTCGGAGGAGCAAATAGAAGATATAGAAGACTTAAAGCCAAAAAACATAATTATTATTAAGGCAGGGATTTCAGAAATGGTTTAGAATTATTAAATTTAAGGACAATTTAAAGGAAAACCTAAACAAAAACTGGATCTTTGGAATTTTAATGTACTTGAGAATTTTTGTACTTAAAGTAAAGGAGGCTTTAGTTGAAAACCAATCTTCAACAATTGGGCGCTTTTCTGGAATAAGGAAAGTGCTTTTTCCACTAAAGGGCAATATTGTGTGGCAATATAGTTATGTGCTAGTCCAAAATCAGGAAAGCGTTGTGAAGAAATTTACTTAAACTAAACGAAGCAGGTTAGTGAAAGAAGAAGGTAATCAGGGTATTATAGTAATAAATGTAATATTCAAAGGAATTGAGGAGAAATGGATGTCGCAAGAGGGAATTGTTTTAGTTGCAAGTGTATCAATCTTTAGTGATGATAAAGTCTTGATTATAAGAGAGAATAAACCTACTGCTGTTGATAAGTGGAACTTTCCAGGTGGACGTATTGAATATGGTGAGGACATTCTCTATTCAGCTCGTAGGGAAGTTAAAGAGGAAACGGGGTTAGAAGTAAAACTGATTGGCACTACTGGTGTATATAATTTTATTAGTAGTACGAACAATCAAGTTATTTTATTTCATTTTATCGGTGAGGTTACTGGAGGTTCTTTAAATCTCGAAGAAGATGATATTTCTGACAGCAAGTGGATAAAAGTAAATGAGCTTGAAAGATTAGAAAATGAAGACTTACGAGAACCAAGTGTGTTAAAGCAAATAATTGATAACTTATTAAAAGAGAACGTACACTCAATAAGTTGGTATAATGAGCAACTTAATAAATAGTTCTTATTGAGCTAACGGGGTGCTTTACTTCAATAATGAGTAGAGCCTTTTTCTACCTAAACTTTCGTGGTAGGTTAGTTTAACAACTGGTTGTCTTTTTAAACATTGAGATATATTTCCATGGATTTGATTGACATGAAAAGTGTATTAAGCCTATAATACATTACGAAGAGTGTATTATGTGCTTAATACACTTTTACGTTTTTTTGAGAACGGTGTATTAAGGTGTTAATACACCGAGACTAATTAGCGGGGTAATGGCTAAATAATAAATTGGGTGGTTTTCTTAAAGTACTTAGCCCACCATTATGTACAATCTGTATTAAGTGCTTAATACATGAAAATATGATTTTCTGGGAGTTGAGTTAATTGACTGTAAAGTTTAATAATCGGGATCCAGTTTATGTCCAGGTTATCCGGCATTTTAAAGAGCAAATCGCCAAGGGGTATTTTGAACCTGGTCAGGAGATTCCATCAAGAAGAGAACTAGCCAACCAGCTGAAGATTAACCCAAATACTGCACAACGAGCTTATAAGGAAATGGAGGAACAAGGATTGATTTTTACTGAGGGGAATATGCCGAGCTGCATTACTAAAGATGAAAAGGTCCTTAAAAGTGTCCGCGAGGAATTGATTATTGAAGCGGTTGACTTATTTTTAGGTTCTATTAAATCCATTGATGTACCGTTATCCGAAGTGTTGGAACTAGTTAAGAAAAAACATGATGCCGAAAGCGGAGAAGCGGAGGAATCGAAATGATTGAAGTGAAAAATGTCATGAAAAAATACGGCAGGAAACAGGTATTAAAAGGTCTTTCATTCACTGCTGAAAAAGGTGAAATTACTTGTCTAATCGGTTTAAACGGAGTAGGAAAGACGACAATCATGAAAGCTATTATGGCGCTCACTCCGATTGATAGCGGTGAAATTTTGATTGATGGGGAAAAAATCCGGAAAGAAAGCTTCGAAAAAATTACCTTTATTCCAGATACGATTACGATGTTGCCGCAAATGAAAATTTGTGAGGCCTTTACGTTCATGGCCGATTTTTATAAAAACTGGGATCCAAAAAGAGCAGAAGAGTTGTTGCAATTTTTCAAACTAGATTCTACTGAACGGATTGCCAATTTATCAAAGGGGAATATGGCTAAAGTCAATATGATATTAGGTTTGGCACTGAATGTGGATTACTTACTGATGGATGAACCATTCTCTGGTATCGATATATTCTCCCGTGAACAGATTGCCGAAGTGTTTACAAGCCATTTAATTGAAGATCGTGGTGTGATTATCACAACCCATGAAATTAGTGATATTGAACACTTGATTGATAGAGCAGTGCTTATTGATAACGGTGAAGTGTTAAAGGACTTTAGTGTAGAGGAAGTACGTGAAAAGGAAGGGAAATCAGTCGTTGATGTCATGAGAGAGGTGTATCGCGGATGAAAAACTATTTAAAACTTCTTAATTTCGAAGTAAATCGATTTTTCAAACTGTACCTAGCCTTAATAGGATTGATAATTGTCAGTCAGTTCATTGGGGCGATTGTCGTGTCAAAAGGATATATGGATAGAGCGGATCAGAATCAACTATCAATGAGCCAATATGTTAAGGATTACTTTTCATTTAATTATTTCTTTGACTCTGAATGGTTTCTGATGCCAATCTTTTTTAGCATCGCTATGTTGATGATTTATGTTTTCTTTATTTGGTATCGGGATTGGTTTGGAAAAAATACGTTTATTTACAGATTATTAATGTTGCCAACTGAAAGAATTACTATTTATTTCGCAAAATTGACAACTATTATGATTTTAGTACTTGGATTAGTTACCTTGCAAATATTGTTAATCCCGATCGAAATACAAATTGTTAATAGTATTATACCAACTGAATTACAATCGCATTTTTCATTATATGATATTAATAGTTTAGAAATGTGGGACTGGGTGTATCCGAATACCTTTACTGAATTTATCCTGATTTATGGAGTCGGGCTAATCTTTGTAGCAGTTCTATTCACTGCCATTTTAATTGAACGAAGTTACGGTTTAAAAGGCATATTTTTCGCAATCGTTTATGGAATGCTTTCGTTCGGAGTCTTTTTTGCGCCAATACTAGTGAATGAATTTAATGGTGGCTATTTTTACTCACTTGAAGTTCTTCTAATGGTATTAGTAATGGGAACCATCGTATTAGGGAGTGCCATTTGGATCGCGAATCATTTGCTAAAATATAAAATCAGGGTCTAAGGGGGGATAGCAATGAAAAAATATTGGAAAACGATATTGATTAGTTTAATCATCTTGACGACAATCGGTTCTTACTATATTCAACAGGCAATGGCAAAGGGTGTATCCTTTAAAATTGAAACTACTGGAGGAAATACGGGAGAAATCGACAATCTTATTCTTCAAGCGAGTTATCAGAGCGGTGATATTTTTCGTGGGTTGCGTATATCAAAGGATAGTTCGACTAATCAGAGCGGGTCTTTTATTGGAGAGTTGATGGGACGAAATAACCCTTTGATGTTTCAAAAATATATTCAAGAACACCGTAAGTTTATGCGTGGAAAAGAAGCAAATCCTGGACAGTATTTTGAAGATGAAGACCGTTTGATTTACATCACTTTTCAAAGTAATGGTCGAAAAAAGGGTCTCGGAAATTTATTCACTCTTCAAATCGATACACTTGATAAAAATACAAATGACAGTTCTTCATTTGAAATCAATATGCCAGACCAAGTTAGATATGACTGGATCAATGAGCAAGATGTCTATGTAGAAAATGGAAAAATAAAGATTTTAGCAACAAGTTATCTCAATGGTGAGGAAGAGTTGCACATATATACGGTTGATGAAAACAAAAAGGAATTAGAACATGACTCAATACTTGCAAAATTAGAGTCAGAAGAGATAGGCCAGGCCAGCATCCGTATATTTAATGAAAATAATAAAGTACAAAATGAAAATTATTTCTTATATATGGTTGAAAAATACAATCAACTAGAAGATAGTAAGCCTGAAACTATCTCTAGCAAAATGTATCTTTATAACAATCGTAATAATGAAGTGAAAGAATGGACAATTCCAGCCGAATTAAAACCACATACGAAGTCGTTGGTTCTACATGGAACAGATATATTCATTCCTGTTTATTCAACTAATGGGTTAGAGCTAAACCGATATAATATTGAAAAGAAACAGTGGGAAGAGCCTTTAAACTTTAAATATCCAAGCATTGCTAATGATAAAGAAGAACCTTCTTTACAGATTACAGATGGTAAACTATATTTAGTCAATCGTGTTTCGGATGGCCATTTGTTCTTGATCGGTGATTTACGTACAGGTGAATTATTATATGAAGGTAAAATCATCATTGAAAATAAAGAAAATCGAGATGCAGATTACTCACTTTTTATCGAGCAAGTATATAACCACAATGATTAAATCGAAGAACAGCCGATTTAGAAAATTAGAGCAAGCAGCTTTGGCAGGTATGAATTCTATGATTCATATCTGCCGATTTTTGTTCCCAGGGTGGATGTTTGTGAAATACTAATTGACAGTATGACGATAATGAAATATGTCATTGGGTAAAGTTAAAGGCTCCCTGGAAAGCGCCCAGTCGGAACGGAAATCAACCACACGTTATGGTGATGAGCCAATTAATAATAAAATTATATATTATTTGTAAGGGATTTTTATATAATAGATGTAGGAAGGTGCACTACAGTGTCTCTTGTGCTCTTTTTTAACTACTTACAAATCGGAAAGGGGTTTTTGGTGCAAGCACAAAGCAGATTCTGGACGTAATTATGCTGTGGCATAATTGATTAGTAGTACATAGATTAAAAGATGGAGGCGATAAATTGAATGTCCAATGATAATGAAGTTTTATTAGATAAAGAAAAGCGAAATGATGTAAAAGTGAAAGAAGTAAGGAAAGAGGGAGAGCCGACTCCAGCCTTCAAAGGGGCTTCGTGGGCAGCGCTACTAGTAGGTGTTTCGTCTTATCTTATAGGTTTGTTTAACGCAAATATGGAATTAAACGAAAAAGGATATTACTTTGCAGTTTTAGTATTCGGACTCTATTCGGCGATATCTTTACAAAAAGCAGTTAGAGATAAAGATGAGGGAATACCAGTTACTGGTATTTATTATGGTATTAGTTGGTTCGCACTTATTGTATCTATTTCATTAATAGCTATCGGTTTATACAATGCAGGAAGTATTGTTCTAAGCGAAAAAGGATTTTATGGTATGGCATTTGTTCTTAGTTTATTTGCAGCAATAACGGTTCAAAAGAATATAAGAGATACACAGAGGGCAAAAGAAAGAGATTGAGTTATGTACCATGATGGAGCAGAATTCTACTATGCTGCAAGGCTTTCATTTCATTTTTCAACTATCGGAGTGCTTGAATAAAGGTTGTTGAGTTGCCTAGGCAGCTCTTTTTTTCTTTATTGGGATAACGGAGCAGGGATTATTCAAGAAGGAGTACAATCAGTTTAGGAGAATATAGTTCTTCAAATGGAAAACAGGGGGAACTGTGATTTATGGATAAAACTGAAGAACTTTTAAAAAATTTTGGTTTAGTACCTAAGATAGATTTTGTGGATAGTATCAGAAATTTATTAAAAGAAGAAATAGAGAATAAATCGTCCGAAGATAATGAATACTTAAAAACACTATGTATTCAATTATTTGCTTTAGGATGTGTTGACGATACTGTATTAATTTGGAGAGCAAAGGAAAAGGACTTTGATACACATTGTTATATTGATGTTCAACTATTATGTGGTGCAGGATTGGAAAAGACACTGGGGTATCTCGAAAAAATTGATACTTTAGAGACAAAGAAAGAATTAAGCTATTTACAGAAATGTAAAGAAGATTTTGAGGATTTTAACGTAGAAGAAGTTCTAAATTTTTATAAAAAGTATTACGGAATTTAGGAATTTTTGTATTAGGTCATGATAATACCTTGTTGAACTAATGGTTGTGTTGATTACAGAAGGATTAACGCTTTTTTGTTGAGTTTTTTGTACTCCCATGAAAATAAAATTTCTGGCACTAAAAAGTCTAGGCTAAAACAAACTCGACCTTCATATCCGAAAAATGGTAGTGCTTAAAATAGAGATCCGGTTTAGATTATATTAGGAAGCTCCCAATTCAGTGATGGTCACATTGTAACCCAAACTTTCAAGTCTAAGAACAGAATATCGAATAATGGATTGTTCTTTTTGTTTATCAAAGAGTCTTCGCCCAATAAATGGGTCTCGCGCCCAATTGTTCTGTTTGTGAGGGTGGGATATAATGGGGAATAATTCATAACTATCTATATTTTGGAATTCCGAAAGCGGAATGCGCATTACAGCGAAGCATATAGTTCATGAACTTTTTATCAAAGATAAAGGTTGTTGCGATGTTTGCAAGAATTCTTCAAAATCGCTGCCGTCAGAATATATGAAGGGGAACGGAAAATCAATCTATACAAAGGAGCATAAGTTGAACATGGGTCTCACTCTGGAAACGATTCTAGACAAAATGAAACAGGAAATCGATAAATGGATAACCAATATTAGCGATAAGGACGCGGAACAAATCGTAAAGCGTAATTCGCTACAGGCGGGAATACATGATTACGCTCTGCTCGAATATGTTAAGGGCAGGGTGAAGGTGAGAGAAACGGAGACCTTTTTAACGTTGCCAGTAGTCAAGACCGGCAAATCTTCGGAAACGCTGACCGAGGAACAAGTGAGAGAGCGGATCGTCCCTGAGCTTGCTTCTTACATACGGCAAAAATTGGACGAGGTGTCGCCGGCGTTGTTCAATTGTCCATTTACTTTTAACGGCAAGTTCCGGACGCGAGAAGGAGATGTTAACGTTCGTATTCTAGAATACGTCGACGAAACGAAGAAGAAACAATTACTGAAACGAATCTCCTTTTATATCGCGGATAAGCTCGAAGCGGGAAAAAATCCGACTAAACCTTTGGAGACGTTTTTCCTCTCCAAGCACCTGCTGGACGAGAGACTGTTTCCAGATTTAGATGTAGTCCATATCATCTCTATTTTCGAGAAAATTCAATATGTGAATAAAGAGAACGAACATCTTGCAAAACATCGCAGATATCTGATTGGTGCTTTGCGGAATTGGTTGGAGAATCACTGGTTGCCCCGTTATTTCGAAAATATGGGAACACAATGGCAAAAAGAATATAAGAAAAAAAGCGATGCCCTTCTTGAAAATACTGAGCAAGGTCCAATCGAACTGGTCATCTATGCTGCAACCTTAATTCTGAAATATGAGCCCTCCCACAGAAGAAATGAGGGGTTGAATATTTTGAATTGTGCTATCGAGTTGGGAAGCGACCGAGCGAAACGTATGACAAAGGAAGGCAGTGGAACGTTCGCCAAGGAAGATGTCAGCTTTTGCGACGAACTGGTGAAATACACAGCCAACGATGTGTTTGCCGAGGTAACCATTGCCATTAAGCAGGAAACGGAGGAGAGTTATGCACGTGCGCTCCGGTTTCTAACTCGCTTGTTAAGCATGGGCTTCCACAATAGCTATCAAATCAAGCTGAAATCTGGCGTCAGGCAATGGCTACCAATCAAAGGATTGGCCAAGTCGGGTACGCATCGCTTCTTCGCCAATGCCCTGGAATATCCGAATTTGCATCCCTTGGTGGAGGAATATGCCCGTGCTGCGATGAAATCGTTTGAATGGTATACGGATACAGAAGGTGAAAAGAATTGCATGGCGGGTAGTTATGCAGTCTTCGGCCTCGGATTGGTAGACCAGACTTATTTTCCGTTAGTAGAAGAATATATGGGAAAGGTTGACGAAGAACACCAATCCGTTCAGAACAACTTCACAGTCGCTTTGGTTGAGTGTCATGGAGTTAACGCGGAAACGATTCCTACGCTGGTGAAGTGTATGCTGCATAGCACGGATTCGATGAAACTGAAGATCAAAACCGATATGGAAAATGAGAGGTATCTCATGCTGCTGCTAAATCAGGTTCGTGGCCTTCAGGATTACGAGGTCGAGCATATCGTATACTTAATCTGGGGCGGAACCGACAAGATGAAAAAGATAGCTTCCAAAACCAAAGGAGACCAAGGAAAGTGGCTCACTGAGTTGGCACAGGCCGCCAGCCGCGGTTAAATTGGCTATAGCTATAGAACATTTTTGAATTTAAATAAAGTAAAACTTCAAGTGTTTGGCTATGACAACAGGACAATTTGCTCTATTAAAAATACGGTTCTTTTGGAAGGTACTCTTAAAGAAGAACTTTTTAGATTGGGTAAATATTACGATATTTATATTGCGGGTTTACTAGGTAATACTAGAAAATTCAAAGGGATAAATAACACTTGAATAGGAAGACCAGTTAAATGGTCTGTTTTTTTATCTGTTATTCAACAAACTGGGGCTTTACTTGAAAATCATTGAGCTGTTTAGACAGCTCTTTTTTCTTATTGTACTAACTTGCAGGTTAATTCAACAAGAAAATTAATACGGATAGCTCTTTAAAAAAGAACAATCCGTATACCAACGCACCCCTAAAAAGGATTGTATTTTAACTTATTTGGAGCTACTACATAGAAAATCTTTTTAATTGTTAGTGTTGAAGAATTCCAGTCAAAACAAAAAACTCCTGTTATTTTTTGACCTTCAGTGACTACTATACCATATTGATTATTTATTAAAGCTGTAGTAGCACTTTTTCCAAAGAAAAACTTCTTTGAAATTCCTGAAATAAGTGCGGATACTCGCTCTTTCCCTTCAATGATGTTTATTGCTGTTCTTACATTACCTCCTCCATCTGCAGCAAATAGCACATCATTAGATAACAAATGAGTTACTCCTTGAATATCCCCGTTGGATAATGCCAATATAAATTGTTCTATATAATTTTTCTGAAGATTAACAGCCAAATCTTTTCCACTTTTTCTTCCCATTTTAATTTGTGCTCTACTCAATATCTTTCGGCTATTGACAGTCGTTGTTTTTAGAATATCGGCAATCTCACTATGCTTTAGCCCTAGAGCATTACTTAAAACGTAAGCTATCCTCTCTCTAGGTGAAAGGTTTTCCATCAGAACCATATATGAATAGCTTAATTGATCTGCCTGGATTAGCTTCTCAAGAGGCTCACTATTGAATTCCTGTAGTATAGGTTCAGGTAACCATGTACCTATATAACTTTCTTTCTTTTTTCTACTTGACTTTAGTTCATTCATACAGCGGTTAACGATCATTTTATTTATATAAGCCTTTAAATTAGTGATGTCTTTCTCAATCTTTTCATGTTCCTTTATTTTCAAAAAAGTATCTTGAACAATATCTTCAGCATCTGTCATTGAACCAAGCAAATAGTATGCGATTGATAAACAATAATTCTTATATTCTTTATATAAGTCCTCTATATTCAAATCATTGATTAACATGATAAACCCTTCCATCTCTAATGTAATGCATACCGTAATCCTTGGAATATTCTACATACATTTTTATATTTTATTGTATCTATCATTTTTCTACAAAAGTAATGAATTTCATAAGTTTATTTATTATCTTTGGAAAAATGTAAGCACAAAGTATAGCACAAATAAATGCTTCTCCCCACATTCGTAGCCAATGGATTAAAAATGTATGGCTATATCCTGAGTTTATAGAAACAAGGATAAACGATATGAAACAAGAATTAAAAAATCCAATTAGAACAGTGTAAATAAAAGACTTATAAATTTTATTTATTTTCATAAATTTAACCTTCTTATATTGTAGTTCATTTTATTCTTAATAATGATGCAAAAATTTAAATCCTTTTGTCCAAGAAGGGTAAGTAGGTTCCCAGCCATATTGTTTTTTTGCTTTTTCATTTGATGATCCTCGTTCCCAAGAATTACATATATCTTTTGTAGGAGGGAGGGGGGCTCCAATAACTTCAGCAAAATAGGGAAGCCAAATAGAGCTTTTTGCAGGTTCATCATCTACGATATTTACAGAACCTGACTGCCAATTTAAAGCTAATACAGCTGCTTTTGCTGCGTCTTTTACGTGGATAAAGGATGTCATCCCATTTGTTGCGTATAACTCCTGCATCTGTAATTGTTTAGCAATTTTACCGTTACCCGAATACCAAGTTCCAGGACCATATAATGTACCATAGCGAAGGATAATGAACTCAGGAATTTCTTTTACCTTTTCCTCTAAAGAAATAACTCCCTCAATTGTTTTTTTGCGAGGTAAAGAGGCATTAATATCTAAAGGTGTTTCTTCGGTAGCTAGCGTATTCCCAGGCTCATAAGCCCATGAAATACTTTGTGCAACTATCTTTTTTACGCCAACGTAATTAGCTGCATCAACAAGGTTTTTTGTTCCTTCTATTCTTATTTTTGAATTATCGTTTATATCGCCACTACTTAGTGCAGTAAGTTGATGCATTACAACATCAGGCTGAGTTTCAGTGAAGGCTGCGTGAACACTATCTCGATCAAACGCATCTGCAACTACTGGTTTTACCCCCATCTCTTGCATTGTTTTAACATGTTTTTCTGATCGAATCATCCCAATTACTTCATACCCTTCTTGTATTAACATTGGAATCACCATTTTTCCAATTACACCTGTAGAACCAGCAAGTAATATCTTCATAAATAAACCTCCTAATGATCATAAATACAAAATTAGTATCTCTAATAACTAAGACAATTAGGGGTTAGGAAGTGTGACACTATTTAAAGAAATGATAAAAATATTTATGTGCAATATTAGAGAGAGTTGAATCCTTACAGTATCTTTTCATGTTTTATGCATAGCTATAGGGGCAGCATCTTTTTCTTGTCGTGTTAACGGAGCAGGTTATCTCAACCAAAGAAACATTGAATTAAGCTAACTGGTAATCTAACAAAAGCCTCATTTTCGCATATATAAAAATCTCCTTCAAAGGTTTAACGATATAAAAAGGATAATTAATACATTTTGTTAGGAGGGAAGCTTTTGTTACGATGGTCTATTTCTCCAGTATCTGATTATCTAACATAACCCATTCAACTAGAAGCGGTGTACCAAAAAAGGTAGTACCACTTTTCATGTCGAATAGTTAATTACAAATATGCTTTTAGACAAGAAGGGAGAATTTTTACATGGTTGAGACGAAAAAAGAAAAGATTATAAATAGACTTGAACATCATTTGCGAATGACTTCGAGGCAATTGATTAAAATGGGGACGGAAGAAGAAGCGATTCATTATTTAATAGAGTCATTTAAATCAGAGCTATATTGTGATTTTGTTGGAGTGATTTTGGCGGATGCTGATGAATTCGTACCGAAAGCATGGGGTGGAAATGCTAATGAGCTTAGTAATGTTTTTCCTATGGAAATAGAAAAATGCTCACCGCTAATACTTGGGCAAAGTTTACATAGTAAAGAAACAAACAAACAGGAAGACTGTATATTAATGGCTAAGTTAAAAGAAACAGGTGTAAAAACATGGTTTACAGTGCCTCTTACAGATGATGTACATCGATTTGGATTTTGTATTATCGGATTTTTTACCTATGTACCTTTGCTTGAGATGGATAAAATATTTGACGAGTTTGGTAAAGATGTTGCGATTGCGATTTCTTTGGCAAGACGGAAGGACCAGCAATTAAGAAAAATTGAGGGAATTGAATGGATTAGTCGAAACTTATCAATCAATCAGTCACTCAAGGAGAATATAAATGAATTTACTATCCGAGCTGGACTAGGGACAAATGCACAATCTGCCTGTATTTATTTATTTAATGAAAAAGAAAATTGTTTCGATTTACAAGTCCCTGTTTTTGGTATTAAAGATTTCGATGAAAAGGTTATAGTGGATCATAAAAATACATTTAAAGAGTATTTTCCATTCATCGAAAAATCGGGTGGTCATCAAATAACAATTCCAATTGTCGTTGATTTGAAAACAATCGGTGTTCTGCAAGTAGGAAATAAGAATGGCAATCTCCTATTTTCACAAGACGATGTAAATACACTGAAATTATTAAGTGATCATATAGCAATTTTGCTCGAAAATGCGCTACTTTACAATTTAGAGAAAGATAATCGTAAGCGTTTACATATTCTCCTCGATTATCAGCAAGCTCTTGTGAAAGAAACGGTTGTCAATGATGATTTTCACGGTGTAACGAAAATGTTAGCTGAATTATATGGTGGTTCAGTTATTTTATTAGATCGTTTTTTCCATCCTTTATCATACAAAATTGAAGAAAGTGAATTAGGGGATATTGGTAAGTTGAGAGAGGTATTGGAAAATGAGCGTATAAGGACAGGGACGTTTAAAGTATTGGAACAAGGCGGGCCCCCTTTTTTGATTTCGCCAATCAATGGTGTGAATGCGCTATTGGGCTATCTGGCAATTTGCATGAATAATGGAGATTTAGATGAATTTGATCAATTGACGGTGGAACTTTCAAGAAATATTTGTTCCATTCAGTTCATTAAGCAGAAACTTGTGTTGGATGCCGATAAACAGGCGAAAGATACATTGATGAGTAAATTACTTGTGAAAAATATTGAAGATGACCAAAGTATTTTGCAGTATGCAAATCTTTTTCAATGGGATATTTTTAAGCCTCATCGTGTTGCAAATTTGGCAATCGACTTGGCTGAATCTGAAGTAGCTGGACTGAATTTATTTGAGCAAACAGCAAAAAAATCGATTGTATGGGATTACATTAATGAAGGAATTACGCTGAAATCGAAGAAAATTTTAATGGCTACATTCAGTGAACACTTTTTATTCATCGTGCCGATAGAGGATGAAAAAAATCGCAAACAGTTTTGGATGGATTTTTATAAAACAGTAAGAAAAGCAGTATCCAAAAGTATGATAAAGTGTGAAGTTCACTTAGGCATTGGGAGTAAGGTAGAAAATATGAATGAGTATTTCAATAGTTACGAACAATCATTGCAAGTATTAAATGTCGTTAAAAGCCGATTTAAATCTAAGGGCTATTCACTGTTTGAAGAAATAGGATCATACACAATCTTGCATGATCTAAACTTTTCAGTTGTCACTACATTCATTGAAAGTCAGTTGGGCGTATTGCTTGATTTTACAGATAAAAAGAATAGCGATTTGCTTCAAACACTTAGCACATACTTGCAGCATAACGGCAATGCTAAAGGTACCTCTGAAGAGTTATATATTCATCGAAGCTCATTACTTTACCGTTTAGAAAAGATTGAGAGTCTACTGGAAATAGATTTAAATGATTCAGAGACACGTTTTAACTTAATGATGGCAATCAAACTATACGATTTAAATCGACAGATCTTTTAATGGGGCTACTTAAAAACTTGTAAGTGTGAGCTAAATCAAAAAGAGGCAATTCGTTCAAAATCGAACGAATTGCCTCTTTTCCTTTTCATATTTTTTACTCCGGATTTACTGTCAATATGGCAGGGTACCTTGCATTTTACATACTAAATAGATCTATAGATGATGCCACATCATAACAGTGCCTGTGTTTCAACTCACTATTTTTCGCTTCAATTTTATAGCGTGATTTCGCATTCCCTTTAAATTCCTCACTATTTTAAATCACTTCTTGATCTTTTTGTTCAGTCGATTTAATTGTCACAGAATAGGTTTTATTTTTTGCCCCCTCTGTATAACAACTATAATCGTGGACTTTATCAGTGGTCACTGTTTAATGGGTCTGTCTTTTTTATTTAACAATTTTGATGAAAAAAATAGAATGATTCCTACAGAGTGTACGTATCAAATAAAATGTTTGAAAAATATAATTACGATAACAATTAAAATTATCACATTGTTACAGAATAGTTACAAAAAAGGGAAATGTTACAAACGGTTTTTGGGGCATGAAAAGACCATTGGATTAAAGAGTAAAATCAAAGCAAGTTTGTAGATACACGATTTATTCAAAATCAGGGGGGATATAATGGCTGTAGATTACTCGTTTAAAGTAAGATTTGGCGATACGGATGCTGCGGGAATTGTTTTTTTTCCAAATTTTTATAGGTGGATGGACGAAGCGACGCATGAACTTTTTACTGAGTTGGGACATCCAACATCTGAGTTATTATCCATAGAAAAAATTTCGACGCCTCTTTTAGATTCTAAATGCGAATTTAAGACGCCGCTTTTTTTCGAAGATGAGGTAATTGTGAAAACAGAAGTCATCGAGCTTCACAATAGAGTATTTAAATTATCTCATAC
Organism: Lysinibacillus sp. fls2-241-R2A-57; assembly: GCF_030209535.1. Classification (NCBI taxonomy): domain Bacteria; kingdom Bacillati; phylum Bacillota; class Bacilli; order Caryophanales; family Bacillaceae; genus Lysinibacillus; species Lysinibacillus sp. fls2-241-R2A-57. Next base: position 14,525 of record NZ_JARVRU010000200.1, on the reverse strand, counting down.
ATTTTATCGTGGAGAGACATTGATTGCTGCAGGGTACACATTGCGTGCTTGGACTTCATTTAAAGAGAAACCAAAAGCATTAGCAATTCCAGAACATATTCGTGAAAAACTAACAGTACATCAAAAAATATTATCAGGTAGCAATTGAGATTGTCTTTTTAATGTAGAAGACAAACTAAGCATATAAAAGTTGAGGGTTTGAGTTTTTCAGAGTCTTCTATAGTAGGAAATATAAAAGAGTTTAAATGCTTTATTATTATTTTTATGAAAGCGTTATCTTTTTTGTGGGGGTCTTGTCAGAACCGTAGTACCAATAACTCAATAGTGAAAGAGAAATGGACGGATATAGGAAAGTGATTTTTGTCATCATTTTCAAAATCGACAATAATCTAGGCTCATCACCATAAGTTGTGGATGACATTTTTAAAAATATATACATTGTATATTGGTTGATTGGAGTGGAGACTGGGCGACTCCTAGGGGATTAGCGTCACAGATGAGACCCTGGAGCGAGCATCGCGAGTGAAGCGGCTCATCAGACGCCCCCTGGAAGCTTTGCTCTGTGCGAAAGCGAAGTGCTAACGTAGCGGCAGCAATTGTTTTATCTGTGCGAAAGCGTAGCGACAGTAACAACAAAGCGCCCAGTCGGAACGGAAATCAACCACACGTTTTGGAGAAGAGCAATAATTTAGAGCTATTTCGGAAGGGGTTATATCAGATGGATTTGTTTTTACAATACTTAATTACTGGACTGACTGTGGGGAGTATTTATGCATTATTAGCTATTGGATTTGTAACAATTTATAACGTTACAGGGGTATTGAATTTGGCGCAAGGAGAATTTGCAATGATTGGAGCACTATCTTGTGTCACATTTGTCAATTTGGGTATCCCCATCTTAGGTGCAATTCCACTTGCGATTTTGCTTACGGCCTTTATCGGCTTAGCAGTTGAAAGATTAGCTATAAATCCTGCTGGAAAAGCAACGCCGATAGTGTTGGTTGTTATTACATTAGGTGTTTCAACTTTTTTAAAAGGGATGGGTTTGATCATATGGGGAACATCTCCAAAATCTCTGCCACCGTTAGTTGAAAGTAAGTCAATCGAGTTTTTCGGGGCTGTCGTAAATTCGCAAAGTTTATGGATTCTTGTAGTATTACTTGCACTTTTAATAGTGCTTTATTGGTTTTTTGAAAAAACATTTCTCGGTTCTGCTTTACGCGCAAGTGAAAAAAATCCACGTGCTGCAAGCTTAATGGGGATTAACACAAAAACGATGTCTATGATTGCTTTTACAATTGCTGCTGGATTAGGCGCTATAGCGGGTGTCATGATTGCCCCACTGACAGATGCAACATATGAAATGGGCTTTTTTCTCGGTATAAAAGGTTTTGTAGCAATGATTTTCGGTGGAATGCACAGCATACCTGGAGCTGTTGCAGGCGGATTACTATTGGGCGTCATTGAAGCATTTTCGGGCGGATACATCTCTACTTATTATACGGATGCATTGGCATTTGGTTTCTTATTGCTCGTTTTATTTTTCAGACCACAAGGCTTGTTTACAAAGGCAACTGGAGAACGTGTTTAGAGGGGGGATTTATAGTGGAGAAAGTAGAAACGATTTTATATGGAAGGCGCTGGAAAAGTTTTTTAGGATTTATTGCATTGATTTTGTTATTACCACTGGTTGTAAGTTCGCAATACGTATTTACGCTTTTGATTTTAATCGGGATTTATTGCATCATCACCATTGGTCTAAGTTTACTTATAGGTTACGCCGGACAAATTTCGATAGGACACGCTGCATTTGTCGGAATAGGCGCTTATGTTTCCGGTGTCTTAACAGTTAAATATAGCGTATCACCTTGGATTGCGATGGGAATTGGAATGGTCGCGACGTTCATCATTGCTTATTTGATAGGAATGCAAGTTTTAAAACTAAAAGGTCATATTTTGGCATTGGCTACAATTGCGATTAACGTCATTGTATACATTTTATTGGTGGGGCTAAGTGATTATACAGGGGGAGCTGGTGGATTAGTCGGTATTCCAAATTTATCATTACTGGGACTGGATTTAGGAAACCAAGTGAACTTCTACTTCTTTGTTTGGAGTATTGTCTTTGTTGTTATCTTGTTTTCTACTAATATTATTCGTTCGAGTGTTGGGAGGATATTACGAAGCATTCATGATAGTGAAATTGGAACGGAGACACTGGGCGTCAATGTAACAAAATATAAAGTAGCTATTTTCGCATTAAGTGCTGTGTATGCTTCATTGGCGGGTAGTCTGTACGCGCATTACATTAATTTTATCGCACCGCCAACATTTTATATTTCATTTTCAATTTTACTTCTTGTAATGGTGATGGTCGGTGGTGTCCATTCCATTTGGGGAGCAATTATCGGAACGGCTTCTATCATGTTTTTAAATGAAGTAATTCGTTTTGTAGGGCATACGTATTTCAATATTAATGGTGAAGTCGAAATCGTAGTTTATGGTTTAATCATAATACTTGTTATGATCTTCATGCCTAAAGGCTTGGTTGGAATACTAGACGTCAGGAAAATATCACCTGTTAGAAGTTCTATAAAAAAAGATGTAACCATTAAGAAAAATGTTGCTTCTGAGAAAGGGGTCTAGATATGGACAATTTACTCCAAGTAAATGGTGTAACGAAAAAGTTCGGTGGAGTGACAGCGGTGAATGATGTTAGCTTTCATGTCGGTGAAGGAGAAATTGTCGCTGTTATCGGCCCTAATGGAGCGGGTAAAACGACATTGTTTAATATGATTTCTTCATACATTCAACCGACAGACGGAGAAGTTCTTTTTAAAGGAAAAAAAATATCAGGAAGGAAAATTTTTGATTTAGCTCACCTTGGGATCTCCAGGACGTTTCAAAACTTGCAAATTTTCAGTAATATGACGGTTTTGGAAAACGTAATGATGGGGACTTCAGTGAATATAAAAACGAATGTTTTTAGTGCTGGATTCCGTCTTCCAACGGTAAAAAGAGATGAAGAATATGCATTTAAAGCAGCTTATGAAGTATTAACGATGATGGAGATGAGTGATCTATTACATGAACAAGCTGGACAACTATCTTATGGATTGCAAAAGAAGTTGGAGTTCGCACGGGCAATTGTTTACAAACCAGAGCTCATCATGTTGGACGAGCCTATGGCAGGCCTGAATGATGCCGAGACAAATACAATGGCAGGATATATTAGTGATTTAAAGGAAAAAGGACATTCGTTTTTATTTGTAGAGCATAAAATGGCGACAATTATGCAACTTGCTGATCGGATTGTGGTTCTTGATTTCGGGGCTAAGATTGCGGAAGGTACCCCTGATGAAATACAGAAAAATGAAAAGGTAATTAGTGCTTATTTAGGAGAGGAGGCAATTTAATGTTCAAAGTTGAAAGTCTTAGTTCACGTATCGGGAAGATTCAAATTTTACATTCGCTCGACTTTCATGTGGACAAAGGAGAAATTGTATCCATTATTGGTGCTAATGGCGCTGGGAAAAGTACGTTATTAAATACATTAGCGGGCATTTACACACCAGTCGAAGGAAAAGTAATACTTCAAGATGATTTGATTAGTGGTCTCCCTGCCCACAAAATAGTTGGGAAAGGTTTATGTCTTGTCCCAGAAGGACGTCAAGTTTTTCCAGGACACACCGTAAAGGAAAACCTAACGTTAGGGATTTACTCGAAATACTATAAAGACCGGAAACATGTAGAGGAGAATTTGGAAAGAATGCTGAATTTATTTCCAGGATTGAAAAAACATTATCATAGGATTGGTGGAAATTTGAGTGGCGGGGAGCAGCAGATGCTTGCGATTGGACGTGCGCTCATGTCTGATCCTAAAATAATTCTCCTAGATGAGCCATCGATGGGGTTAGCACCAAAAATAGTGAATGAAATTTTGGAGATTTTAGTGCGAATTAAAGAAGAAATGGGAACAATGGTCATTTTAGTAGAACAAAATGTTAAAGCAGCGTTAAAAGTGGCTGATCGTGCATACGTAATGGATCAAGGAAAATTCATAATGGATGGCACGAATGAAGAAATTAGTTCGAATCCCGAAGTGAAATCAGCATATCTAGGCATAAAGGTAGGGTAAGTGAACGAATTGTTTTGACAAAAAATTGGGGGAGTGGAGGGTTTGTATGAAAAAATTTTTAAAGGGTAAACTAGTTGCTATTTTATCTTTAGTTTTTATATTAGTTGTTGCGGGATGTGGAATTGAGAATGCAGAGGAGGCAAGCGGGAAGAAAAATGAGGAAGGAGTTATAAAAATTGGTGTGATTGTAGCTGAAACAGGTCCAGCATCAACACTTGGTAGCGCACAAGCAAAGACTGTGGAGTTACTACAAAAACAATTAGATGAAGCAGGGCCAATTGATGGTAAGAAAATTCAGCTTATCAAACAAGACTATGAAACGAATGATACAAAAGCGGTAGTCGCGATGGATAAATTAATTTCAGAAGATGTTGTAGCGGTTGTTGGAGCGACTCAATCGAGTACTACGATGGCCATTATACCAAAAGCAATTGAGAAAAAACTACCATTACTTACAATTGCACCGATTGAATCGGAAAGTGAGTATGTATATAGCATGGCACAAAGCACAACTGTCATTGCAATGCCGATTGTTGAATATTTAAAGAAGAATAATATTAAAAACGTAGCGTGGGTAAATGCTTCTGACGGCTTCGGAGTAACTGGTAAGCCAGCATTTGAAGCGTTGGCTAAGGAAAATGGCATCGAGATTATTGCTCATGAAGAGTTCGATGCTACAGCTACAGATATGACAATTCAATTGACAAAAGTTCGTAAAAAGGATCCTGAAGCGATCATCGTTTGGTCGAGAACACCTGGCGCTGGAATTATCGCTCGTAATTTTAAAGCAATGAATTTCGACATTCCGATGATTCAAAGTACTGCTGCTGCAAACCAAGGATTCTTGGAACAAGTGAAGGATAACAATGAAAACATTATGGTCGTTGGTAGTAAACTAAGTGTTATCGATCAATTGCCAGATTCGGATCAAAAAGAAATGCTAAAGGCATTCAGTGATGCATATAAAAAAGAATTTAATAGTGAACCAGACTTATTTGCTGCACATCTTTTGGACGGTGTAAATGTTGTCGTAAAAGCGATTAAAGCAGGAAATGTAACATCTGAAGATATTCATACTTATTTACAAAACGATTTAGGAAAATACTTAGGGGCTACGGGAACTTTTGATTTTGGTGTATCACAAGCAAGCCCTGAGCCTGATGGAATATCTGTTTTAAGTATTGAAAATAATGATTGGAAATTTACTGAGTAAATAAAGAGACCAATAACATTAAATATTGATATAGGTCTCTTGTCTTTTACGCGAAAGCGATTTATCTATTGTAATATGAAAGAACATATTTAAACATCGTAACGTACAACAAAAAAAGCTGAACCGGAGCTCCAGTTCGGCTTTTTTGTATTTATTATTGTAATAGAAAAAGATATTCGTAATGTGAAATGTTCTATTTTGAGATGGAGGATGACTTGAATAAAGGATTTTTGGCAGTTTGAAGGATCATGAATTTATATAAAGGATTTCAAAGGTAACAATTATGAATGGAAAGTAAGATATTCATATTATTTGATGAAAGAAGATGTCTTTTTCCTACACTATGTAGATACAACGTAAATTATTGTCTGTATATAATGAAAATATAGAAAAAAGTTAGGAGAGATTAATTATGATGATTAAAACAATTGGTGTAGTTGGCGCTGGTTCTATGGGTGCAGGTATTGCAAATCTTGCCGCACTGAATGGCTTTAACGTAGTTTTGCGAGATATTAAAGACAGTTATTTAGAAGGGGCCATGGCTCGAATTAATAAATTTATGTCAAAAAGTGTTGAGCGAGGGAAAATGACTGAAGAACAAAAGCAGGAAACACTTTCGCGCATCCAGACAACTACAAAGCTTGAAGATTTGAAAGATGTCGATGTTGTTATTGAAGCAGTTCTTGAAGATCTGGATTTAAAGAAAGAGGTATTCTCGCAGCTTGATGAAATTGTTAGAGAAGATGTCATAATAACTACGAATACATCATCCATGTCCATAACAGAAATTGCGGCTGCAACGAAACGTCCGGATCGTGTCGCAGGTATGCATTTTTTCAACCCTGCACAATTAATGAAACTGGTAGAAATCGTACGCGGTTACGAAACGAGTGATGATACGGTGTCTACTTTGAAAGCGCTATCAGTTCAACTGAAGAAAGAAGTTGTGGAAGTCAAAAAAGATACGCCTGGATTCATTGTCAATCGCATTATGATTCCTCAGTTTATCGAGGCGATTCGTCTTTTAGAAGAAGGTGTAGCATCTGCAGAAGATATTGATAAAGCAGTGAAATTTGGTTTGAACTACCCTATGGGACCGTTCGAATTACAAGACTATGCTGGTGTCGATATCGGCTACCATGTAATGGAATATTTCAACAATGAATTTAACGATCCACGCTTTGCACCACCTTTACTAATGAAACAAATGATGAGAGCTGGTCGTTTCGGTAAGAAATCAGGAGCAGGATTTTACGATTATGAAGAAAAAAAGGAGCTGGTGAAAAAATGATATATAAATCTTTGTTAGTAGAAGTTGAAAATAATATAGCTACAATAACGATTAACCGTCCACCTGTAAATCCACTAAATACTCAAGTGTTCAATGAGTTATCTGATGTGTTCAGTAAGTTGGATGAAGAGGATGATGTTCGGGCAATTGTTTTAACTGGCAGTGGTGAAAAAGCATTTGTTGCTGGTGCAGATATTTCCGAAATGGCGGGATTGGATCTTGTCGGAATCAATAAGATGAATAAAGTATCTAGATCAGTATTCACACAAATAGAAAATTCAACTAAGCCAGTCATAGCAGCGTTGAATGGAATGGCACTTGGTGGTGGACTAGAACTTGCTCTGGTGTGTGACTTACGTATTAGCACTGAAAAAGCAAAGTTCGCATTTCCAGAAGTAGGTCTTGGAATTATTCCTGGCGGAGGAGGCACTCAACGTTTACCTAAAATTGTTGGGCAGGGGATAGCGAAAGAACTCCTCTATTTTGGAGAAATGTTCGATGCTGTTCGTGCACTTGAACTGGGTATTGTAAATAAAGTTGTGCCAGCTGAAGAAGTTATACCTGTTGCAAAAGAATGGGCAAAAAAACTTGCTCAAAAGCCACCAGTTGCCCTGCAAATGGTAAAACAGGCCGTCAATGCCGGAAGTAATACGGATATCGAGTCTGGGTTAATCATTGAAGCAGCATGTTTCGGTAATGCATTTTCCACAGAAGATCGAAAAGAAGGGTTGAACGCATTCGTTGAGAAGAGAAAGCCAGTTTATATTGGTCGTTAATAAAATTAATAGAAAACGTTCATATACAAAGTCACCAGGTTCTTCATTTTCTACAAAACTTTAGTAGGGAAGCCAGTGAATGATCAGATTTCTAGATGGAGGGAGTGAAAGAAAGTGTTGATAGAAGAAATGGAGACAAATAGCTTCTTATCTGGAAGTATTGTTCCGGAAGATATATTCACACCGGAAGATTTTAGTGAAGAGCATAAAATGATTGCCGATATGACTGAGAAGTTTGTGGTGAATGAAGTTATGCCTGCACTAAAAAAAATTGAAAATCAAGAATTCGATGAAACGGTCCGTCTTATTAAAGAAGCGGGAGAACTTGGATTAATCGGTGCTGATATTCCAGAACTAGATGGCGGATTAGAACTTGGGAAAGTGTGTGGCGCAATCATTTCTGAGAAGATGGCTATTAGCCGTTCTTTTTCCATTACATTCGGGGGACAAACTGGTATTGGTGCACTACCAATAGCTTATTTTGGGAATAAAAAGCAAAAGGATAAATATTTGCCTGTTTTATTAACTGGAAAAAAGATTGCTGCGTATGCGCTGACGGAGCCATCTGCTGGAACTGATGCAATGGGACTGAAAACAACTGCCAAGTTATCAGCTGATGGAAAATATTGTGTGCTCAACGGAGAAAAACAGTGGATTACAAATTCGGCGTTTGCAGATATCTTTATTGTTTATGCAAAAATAGACAACGCTAAAATAACGGCATTTATCGTTGAAAAAGAGTACGAGGGTCTAACGACTGGTCCTGAAGAGAAAAAAATGGGGCTGAAAGGATCGTCAACTCGTTCACTCATCTTGGAAAATGTAAAAGTACCGATAGAAAATGTGATTGGAGAAATTGGTCGTGGTCATATCATCGCTTTTAATGTCTTAAATATTGGTCGTTTTAAATTATCTTCAACGGCACTTGGTATTTCCAAGCGATCGATTGAACTTGCGACAAAGTATGCCAATGAACGTAAACAGTTTCACAAGTCGATTTCTAGTTTTAATTTGATCAAACAAAAAATTGCTGATATGACGATTCAAACATTTGTCAATGAAAGTAGCGTTTATCGCACGGCTGGCGCAATGCAAAAAGGTTTTGAGGAAATGAAAGACAACGGTGCGAGTTACGGTGAAACGATTGCAGGTTTTGCTGTCGAATGTTCGATGAATAAAGTTTTGTCTTCCGAAACGCTAGATTTTGTCATCGATGAAGCCGTTCAAATTCATGGTGGGTATGGCTATATGGGTGAATATGAGGTAGAAACTCTTTACCGTGATTCACGTATCAATCGAATTTTTGAAGGTACAAATGAAATAAACAGAATCATAATAGCTTCTACATTGTTGAAACGTTATGTTGCAAAAAATCATTCAATACATCCTGAAAATGGGCCACTTCAACATGAAAAACAGACACTCCGTCTTTTGAAGGATTATTACCATGTGACAATCCAAGCGATTCATCAGGCTAGTATCGATAATATGAATGAAGAGCAAGAAATCGCGGCATTCCTTGCAAATCTTGCAATTGGTATTTACGCAAGTGAAAGTGCCATCTTGCGTGCTGAAAAAGCAATCAAGCAGTCTGGGGAAGAACAAAATGGACAAAAATTAGATTGTGCAAAAGTCTTTATTCATGAAATTGCGCAACGGAGTGCAATTGTAGGGTTAAATTTACTTAATCATCTTAACGATCATGAGGGGTTCTCACAGGCAACAGGACGGCTGATTGCAAGTAGTAAAGAAAATATAGTTGAAACAAAGAGGCGTATTGCTGATCGAGTAATTGCGGTAGAACGCTATATTGTTTAATTAATATGAAGAAGAGGTACTGAAAAATAAAAAAAGTAGAGTTTTTAACAGGTGTGTAATTATGGAAAAATAGGTTTTATTGAATGATAAAAGGAATTTTTTGTTGCTTCATTTGCCTATATATCCCTATTTTAACTGATTATAGTGCAGGGCTACTCGCCCCCCGCCCACAGGAAAGCGAGTAGCCTGTAGCGGAAATTCGTCTTTTAAATGTATAAAAATGGTCAATCAATACACCTGAATTTTTTATAATCGTTCAGAATATGCGAGAAAGTCGAGCCCCTACACGAAGCGAAAGAGAAGAAGGCTTACTTAGGGGCGCGTCTTCCTAAGTCGACGCCTTCATGACCAACTTCCAATTGTCTCAGGAAGCTCGGTATCGCTCATGGATAGCGTATGTCAGAGTAGTGGATCCAAATAGTAGATTTTTCAGGTAAGTCATTTTTCAGTTGCCTTAAGAATAGTGAAAGGAATGTATAGAATGACAGACATTGTTTTATTAGAAGGTGCACGTACGCCATTTGCAAAAATTTCAGGTTCATTCCGTGACATTACGGCTACTGAACTAGGTGTAATCGCAGCAAAAGAAGCAATTCGTAAATCAAATATCAACCCCAATGACATCGATCAAGTCGTATTCGGCAATGTTCAGCAATCGAGTAAAGATGCTCATATGTTAGCAAGACATGTTGGCTTGAAAGCGGGTACATCTCTTGAGGTACCTGCAGTCACAATCAACCGTGTCTGTGGTACTGGTATTGAGGCAATTTTAACTGGTGCACGCTATATTCTTACAGGAGAAGCGAATGTCGTTTTGGCCGGTGGTACTGAAAATATGAGCCAAGTACCTCACGTTATTCGCGGTGCGAGATGGGGAAGCCCTCTTGGAGGACCAATGGTTGAAGACTGGGTATGGGATGGCTTGCTTGATACGAACGCTGGATACACAATGTCGCAAACCGCAGAAAACCTTGCAGAAAAGTATAAAATAACACGTGAAGAAGTGGATGCCCATGCACTTTCTAGTCATGAGCGCGCTATCAAAGCGAGAGAAAAAGGCTATTTTAAAGAAGAAATTGTCCCAGTAAATGTAAAAGGAAGCAAAGGTGATACCATCGTTGAACATGACGAACATATCCGTGAGACAACTATGGAAAAGCTCGGGAAACTGGAAGCCCGTTTTGTTAAGGGAGGGGTTGTTACACCTGGAAATGCAAGTGGAATGGTTGACGGTGCAGCGGCAGTTATTATTGCATCTAGCCATTATGCAGAGAAAAATGGATTGAAACCGATTGCGCGTCTTGTTTCATGGGATGTTGTTGGTGTTGATCCGAAATATATGGGGATTGGTCCGGTACCGGCAATTAGAGGAGCTTTGAAAAAAGCAAATTTACAGTTGGAAGATTTGGATTTGATCGAAATTAATGAGGCTTTCTCTGCACAATATTTAGCTTGTCAGAAGGAACTTGGATTTGACTTGGAAATAGGAAACGTTAATGGTGGTGCTGTTGCTCTCGGACATCCACTTGCAGCAAGCGGAACAAGAATTACGCATTCACTTATTTACGAATTAAAAAGACGTAATAAAAGGTATGGTGCAGCGGCAGTTTGCATCGGCGGGGGGCAAGGAATCGCAGCAATTTGGGAATCATTATAAAAAATATAAGTATTTCTAAGTGTTGTTCGTAGAAGTCGATTTGAGCATTTATTTCTAGCCAGTTGTTGGGACTATCTATAGTAGGAGAGGTGGAAAATTTGGATAACATTTTAATACATTCCAATGTCAGTGATTTATTGAAAATCAAAGCTAATAAATTGCCGAATCGGGAAGCAATCTATTATGAAAAAAGAAGAATGACTTACGGACAATTAGATCGTGAAGTGACAAAACTTGCACAAGGACTAATAAGTAATGGTATTAACAGCGGCGATCGCGTGGCGGTTGCCCTCATAAATTCAATTGAATTCGTCACATCATTATTTGCTATTGCACGTGTTGGAGCTGTTTTGATTCCTCTTAATCCATTTTTCACCAAGGAGGAAAGTTCCTATATAATGCAACAAACAGGAGCCAAAGCGTTACTTTGTGGGGAAGTAAGTTTTTATTCAGAACTTCGTGAAGAAATAGAATCGTTGGAGATTCTAATTTCCGTTGGTTTTCAGGCAGAGGGATATCTTTATTATGATGATTTATTAGTTGGTAATGAATTTGAAGATATTCACGTTGAGCCGAAGGGTAATTTATTTACAATTATGTTTACATCGGGCACAACAGGACGTCCAAAAGGTGCGATGCTAACACATGAAAATGTATTATTTAGTTCTGGTTCAGCTTCAAAAATTATGGAATGTACAGAGGATGATGTGTTTTTAATTCCAAATCCATTATTTCATATTATGGGTATCACATTTCTCCTTCGGGCAGTATTTTGTGGTGGGAAATTAGTGATAATGGGGAAGTATTCAGTGACAGGGGCATTGGCACTCATCGAATCAGAAAAAGTAACTGTACATCCAGGAGTTCCAACGATGTTTATATTGGAACTGAATTCTCCTGATTTTGAGAAATATGACTTAAGTTCCCTTCGAACAGGTGAAATGGCTGCTGCACCATGTCCGGTGGAAGTTGTAAAAAAAATACGGACGGATATGAACTGCAATATTTTAATCGCATATGGCTCAACTGAAACGTCTGCAACACTTACCCTGACTGGATTTGATGCCGATGATAAGGCTCGTTCGGAGACAGTGGGGCGACCGATACCTGGCGTGGAATTAAAAGTGGTCGATGAAAATCGTCAGGAGTGTAAGGTCAGCGAGGTTGGTGAACTTGCTTGTAAAGGTCCTGGCGTGACTAAAGGATATTATAATATGCCGATAGAAACTGCTCAAGCGATTGATCAGGAAGGTTGGTTTTATACAGGAGATTTGGCTACAATCGATGAAAATGGTTACGTTCGTATAGTCGGTCGGAAAAAAGAAATGATCATTAAAGGTGGATTTAATATTTATCCGCGGGAATTAGAAGAGACGCTTCATCAACATCCAGCTATTTTGGAAGCGGCAGTCATCGGTCTTCCAGATGCGATATTTGGCGAATTGACATATGCCTGTGTTGTCCTTCGAGAAGGGGAGGCATCTACAGAAGAGGAATTACTTGCTTTTATGAAAGAGCGGTTTGTCAAATACAAAATTCCAGACAAGTTCCTCATTCTAGATAAGTTACCCGTCACTGCGTCAGGGAAGATAAGCAAAATAAAGTTGAAAGAAGAGCTAGTTAAGTATAATCAACCCCTTTCAACTTAGTATGAGATAGGACTATTACCACGTCTAATGCGCATTCTAATAATTGGATATTTTATCAGGAGTGTTGATTGGGAAAAAATAGGTTTATTATTGAGCGATAAAAAGATCTATTTATTCAGGTGTGTTGATTAACCATTTTTATACATTCTAAGAGGCAGATTTCCGCTACGGGCTACTCGTTTTGCCACTGACGCTTCACTTTCGCTACAGAAAACAATTGCTGCCGCTACGTTACACTATGCTTTCGCACAGAAAACATTCGCTCCGTGCAGGGTCTCGTCTGTCTCGCTTTCCAGTGGGAATCGAGTAGCCCTACTCTACAATCAGTTAAAATATGAATATATTGGATCATCACAATAACGTGTGGTTGATTTCTTTGATAGAAAGAGCTTGTTTTTCGATAAAAGCCTAAAAAGTTTCGATAAAATGAGATTTTGTTTCGATAAAAGCTCAAATAGTTTCGATAAAGAGCGATTTTGTTTCGATACTAAGAAAAGAGTTGTCTCTTGCGCTGAGACAACTCTTTTCTATGGCTCTTCGACAAAAAACGAGGGGGTGATTTCCTTTCCAGCTGGATACTTTCCTGGGGCGTCCGATGAGCCGCTTTACTCGCGTTGCTCGTTGCAGGGTCTTATCTGTGACGCTAATCTCCAAGGAGTTGCCCATCAGAACGAAGATCAACTAATACATGGCATATGTTTTAACAAATATCATCCATAACTTTTTGTGATGAGCCAACAAAAATCCTTTTTTTCGCTCAAAAATTAAACCTATTTTTTCCTAATCAACACGCCTGCTATTTATTACCACTTTGCTAATATATTAGATGAAAATAACAAAGATAACTATTGGTTTATCCTTAAAAATGATTAACCCTAGTGTAATCAGTATTTATTGCTAAAAGTTGTATGGAAAATTGATATGTCTATCGTTTCTTTTAAGATGATTTATCTATAGGAATCTATTTTGATTAATTATTGTCAAAGTAGATTCTTTTTTTGTTGTTTTTAGATAAATAAACAAAATGAATGTTTGTTTACAAATAGATGGATTTATTATATATTGTTTATTAAATAATGAACGTGAAGGAGTTTTGTTTATGAATATAACTGATTTGACAATAGAGGAATTATCGAGGGGGTATGTTAATAAAGGTGATGCTTATGAATGTATTTTTTGTAAAGAGACATTTGATGCTGAGGAAGTATTCAAAATAGATAATCGTTTTTTTACGGCAAAAAAAGTTATACAACTCCACATCGAGAAAGAACATGGCTCGGTGTTTGAAGCGTTAACTCAATTAGATAAGAAGTATACGGGCTTATCAGATATCCAAACCGAATTGCTTCAGCTATTTGCAACAGGGGCACCAGATAAAGAAATTATCAATAATACTTCTGCGAATAGTATTTCAACGATTCGACAGCACCGATTTAAACTGAAAGAAAAAGAAAAGCAAGCAAAAGTTTTTCTAGCGATCATGCAGGCTCTGGAAACAACAAAAGTTTACGAGCCAATTCATAAGGGGGCGACACAGGTGGATGAGCGTTATGCGATTACAGTAGATGAGAAAGAAAAAGTACTAGCGACATACTTTAAAAATGGCTTAGACGGTTCTATTGAAAGCTTTCCAAGTAAGGAAAAACGAAAAATAATTTTACTGCAACACATTGTTACGAAGTTTGAGGTAGGGCGTAAATTTAACGAAAAAGAAGTAAATGCGATTTTAAAGCCTATTTATAGTGATTACGTATCATTAAGAAGATACTTAATTGAATATGGTTTCCTCGATCGAAGTGATGATTGTACAACGTATTGGGTGAAAGAGGTTTAAAACATTATTTTTATTACCCAAATATTCCTAGAAATCACTTTAGTTGGGTCCATCACCAAAAGTTGTGGATGACATTTGTTAACACGTATGCCATATAGGGGTTGATTGGAGTGGAGGCTGGGCGACTCCTAGGGGATTAGCGTCACAGA
>NZ_JARVRU010000222.1:0-29358 GCF_030209535.1 Lysinibacillus sp. fls2-241-R2A-57 | reverse complement strand
AACAGAAACAGAAACAGAAACAGAAACAGAAACAGAAACAGAAACAGAAACAGAACAAGAAATAGAACAAGTAAAAGAAAAGCCAAGTCCTGCTGCAAGTATCATTCAAGGTTTTACTGGATATGCTGCTGCTTTTATGGAAACGGTTAGAGCAATTCGGTTATAAAGAACATTTCAATATTAACTATTTACAACAGGGCATCGGCAATGATGCTCTTTTTTATGTAAATCGATAAAAGAGACGGATAGAATCAGAGTGACGGATAGAATAGTTAGAGCGACGGAAAGAATCCCTGGAGCGACGGATAAAATTGCCGAAGTGACGGAAAAAATCCTCTGAGCGACGGATAGAACCGAAGTGACGGATAGAATAGTCAGAGCGACGGAAAGAATCCCCGGAGCGACGGATAGAATTGTCGAAACGACGGAAAGAACCCTCAGAGCGAAGGATAGAACCGGAGTGACGGATAGAATAGTCAGAGCGAAGGATAGAATAGTCAGAGCGACGGAAATAATCCCCGGAGCGACGGATAAAACCGGGGTGACGGATAGAATAGTCAGAGCGACGAAAAGAATCTCAGGAGCGGCGGATAAAATTGTCGAAGCGACGGAAAGAATCCTCTGAGCGAAGGATAGAACCGGGGTGACGGATAGAATAGTCAGAGCGGCGGATAAAATTGTCGGAGCGACGGAAAGAATCCTCTGAGCGACGGAAAGAACCGGGGTGACGGATAGAATAGTCAGAGCGAAGGATAGAATAGTCAGAGCGACGGAAATAATCCCCGGAGCGACGGATAGAATTGTCGAAACGACGGAAAGAACCCTCAGAGCGAAGGATAGAACCGGAGTGACGGATAGAATAGTCAGAGCGACGGAAAGAATCCCTGGAGCGACGGAAAGAATTGTCGAAACGACGGAAAGAACCCTCAGAGCGAAGGATAGAACCGGGGTGACGGATAGAATAGTCAGAGCGGCGGATAAAATTGTCGGAGCGACGGAAAGAATCCTCTGAGCGACGGATAGAACCGGGGTGACGGATAGAATAGTCAGAGCGACGGAAATAATCCCTGGAGCGACGGATAAAATTGCCGAAGTGACGGAAAAAATCCTCTGAGCGACGGAAAGAACCGAAGTGACGGATAGAATAGTCAGAGCGACGGAAAGAATCCCCGGGGCGACGGATAAAATTGTCGAAGCGACGGAAAGAACTCTCAGAGCGAAGGATAGAACCGGGGTGACGGATAGAATAGTCAAAGCGACGGAAAGAATCCCCGGGGCGACGGATAAAATTGCCGAAGCGACGGAAAGAATCCTCTGAGCGAAGGATAGAATCGACGCCCCCAGGAAAGAGACTAGTTGGATCGCAATCAACCCCACGTTATGGTGATGAACCTTTTATTAAACTAATAAAAGGAAAAACAATCAGTCCATCAGCCATGATAAAATGAAATAGACAGGAGGAGCAAAGAATGAAAATATTTCATACAGCAGATTGGCATTTAGGGAAGCTTGTACAAGGCGTATACATGACGGAGGATCAGCATTATATTTTACAGCAATTTATGCAAGCTATTGATGAGGAAAAACCGGATGTAATCATTATAGCAGGTGATTTATATGACCGTTCGATGCCCCCTATAGAGGCAGTGAATTTACTAAACGATATTTTGGCGGAAATTGTGCTTGATAAAAAAATCCCTGTATTAGCAGTTGCCGGGAACCATGATAGTGCAGGTCGATTGAATTTTGGAAGTAGTTTAATGAGCGATAGTGGCTTACATATTAAAGGTCAATTTACGAAAGATCATGCACCGATCGTTTTACATGATGAGTATGGTGAAGTACATTTTCATCTCGTACCATATGCAGAGCCAGCTTCAGTACGGACTATTTTAGATGATGATTCCATTCGATCTCATCAGGATGCAATGCAAAAAATTATCGATCATCTTGCACAAAGCATAGATATAACAAAACGTAATGTTTTTGTTGGACATGCCTTTGTGACGAAGTATGGAGAAGAGGAAGCGAATACGAGTGATTCAGAGCGCCCTCTATCAATTGGAGGCTCGGATTGTATAACTGCATCGTTATTTAAGCCTTTTAACTATACGGCGCTGGGACATTTGCATAAAGCGCATTTTGTGTTGAATGAAACGATTCGATATGCTGGCTCTCCATTGAAGTATTCATTATCTGAGCACTTACATGAGAAGGGCTTTTTAATAGTTGAGTTAGATGCACAGGGAGAAATCACTGTCACAAAACGCAAGCTTGTAGCGAGACGAAATTTACGTGTGGTAGAGGGTTTAATGGATGATTTATTGAAATTACCGCCTAGTGATGATTATGTATTTGTACGTTTAACAGATACGACGTCAGTAGCTTCACCGATGGAACGTATTCGGACTGTTTTTCCTCATGCAATGCATGTGGAGCGTAAAGCAATACGCCAAGAAATCCAACATGAAATTCAAGCGGTTGAGACGGAAAAGGTAGAAGACATCGATTTATTGCGATCATTTTTTGCAGATATAATTGGCGTACAGCCAGATCAAGATACAGAGCGTCTATTTACAGAGATGCTGCAAGAATTACTAGATGAGGAGCGGGAGACAGTAAAATGAAGCCATTAAAGTTAACGATTACTGCATTCGGTCCATATAAAAATACAGAGGTTATTGATTTTCAACAGCTTGGTGACCATCGTCTATTTGCGATTTCCGGAAAAACAGGTGCGGGGAAAACGACAATTTTTGATGCTATTTGTTATGCACTGTATGGATCGGGGAGTGGTGAGGATCGTCAGGATACGGCTATGCTACGAAGCGGATTTGCAGATGATGATGTGTACACTGCTGTAGAACTCATCTTTGAAATGCATGGTAAGGTTTATCAAATTTTACGTCAGCCGGGTCATGTTAAAGCCAAAAATAAAAGTATTACTGGAAAGAAAATTGAACTGGCTGAAATGAAAGAAGACAAACTTGATTTTAGTATTGTAGAAAAGCAGCAAACGCTCGAGGTAGATAAAAAGCTACAAGAAATAATAGGCTTAACAAAAGATCAGTTTAGCCAAATTGTTATGCTACCACAAGGTGAATTTCGCAAGCTATTAACATCAGATTCTACGAATAAAGAAGTTATTTTGCGCAAAATTTTTAAGACAGACCGCTTCGGTGCTATGACAAAAAGACTTGATGCGAAACGAAAAGAAGCTGAAAGTGATTTACTGCGTGCTAAACAATTAAAAGAGCATCTTCTTGGTCAAATTGCAGGGGCTCTACCACAGCGTTCGTCATCTTTATTTACTTGTATTAATAATAATACTGAAAATATGCATCAGCTGAAGAAGGCTCTGGAAGAGGAGCAAACCTACTATACTGAATGTATACAAGTAGAGCAGCAGCGCTATAAAGAAGCTTATGCACATCATCAAAAAGAACAAGAGTATTATAGTATGGCGAAAACGCTGAATGAGCAATTCGATGAGCAAACCAATCGTCAAAACCGTCTGCAAGCATTGCTACAAGAGCAAAATATATATAGTGCAAAAGAACGCGAAATTGCATTGGCAGAGCAAGCAGAGCGTCTTATCTTGCTTGAGCAACAATGCATCGACTTACGTGCCGAGCAAAATCGTAAAGAACAATCCAATCAGCAAGCAATTATAGAGCAACAAAACGCAGAAGCTCAGTTAAAAGTAGCGCAAGAGAAGTTCAACGTTGAAGAGGCGAAAGAGCCTGAACGTCAGCAAGTTTTACAGCAGGAATTACAGCTACAAGCATTATTGCCGAAATTTGAAGCATATGAAAATAATCTTCAGCAAATGCAAATAGCTGAGCAATATGTTGAAACAGCAAAGCGAGCTGTAGACGATAATAGTACAATCGTAGAAAAAGAACATAAGCAATTTCAGCAACTTACAACAACAATTGAGCAATATGAAAAACAAATGGAGCCATACGAGGGTTATTTAGAACAGTTGCCGAAGCTAAAAGAGCAAGTATCATTACTAGCGCAAGTTGAAAAATACACTAGAGCTGTTGAGACTGCTGAGCACGATGTCTTCACTACTAACGTCCACTATCAAGAAAGTAAGCAGGCTCTTCAAAAGCTGGAGCAGCAATGGATTACAAGTCAGGCGAGTATTTTAGCACAGCAGCTGAAAGACGGGGAGCCTTGCCCAGTATGCGGTAGTACAACACATCTTGAAACACATCGCGAGCAATTAGAGGTTATCGAATTAGCACAGGTAGAAGTTTTACGAGTAAAGGCAGCGGCTGATGAGCGCAAGTTTTTAGAGAAAGAAGCTTTATATAATTCTACAAAGCAGCTTTTACAAGAAGCACTAGAGCAGTTAAAAACTAATGATATTAATCTAGCAAATCAAGCACAACTTGCAGCTTCCTTACACAATGTAGAGCAACAAATTACACTATTAAAAGTAGTGAGCACTCAATTAGTTGATGTACGCATGCAACAAAAGGATTATCGTGTGCAAATGGAGCGTCTTCAAGAAAAGCAAATAAAGCTAGAGCAATATTTAGCGGAAAAGACGAAGGAATTTACAAAACAACAAGCAGTTGTGGAAGAGCAACAAAAACATATTCCAGAAAATCTTAAGTCATTACAGGCATTAAAGCAGGCAATTGCTGATCTTAGTTCACAAAAGGTTGCATTACAAACTGCCTGGCATGCTAGCCAACAAAACCTGCAATCTGCCAAGGAAGCAGCGAATAATACTAGAATGGCAGTGGAAATAACTAAACAAGCTTACGAGGAATTGAAGCTGAAAATGGATGAAAAGCGCGAGCAATTTTCAGTAAGTATGAAGGAAGCGGGCTTTGACAGCTATGAAGAGTTTGCGGCTGCAAAGCGTAGCGTGATGCAAATAGAGGTTTTACGGAAAGCTTGTAGTGATTATGCTCTGCAAATAAACACATTGCAAGTACAAATTACTGAGGGAGCAAAGCATCTTAAAGGTCAAGAGAAACAAGATTTAACGTTAATGGAAGAAAAGTTAGAGATGCTCCGTGTGACATATGAAGAAGCCTTTAAAGTATTACAACAGATAGAAGGATTTGCAAAAGCGTGCACAGACTTTATCGAAAAAGTTGAGGAAACGGAACAGGAAATACGCTCCCTTGAAAAAGAGGCGGGACGGGTGAAGGAACTCTATGCAATGTTAAATGGACAGAATGCGAAAAAGCTATCCTTTGAGCGTTATATTCAAATCAATTATTTAGATAAAATTACAGAGGCAGCGAACGTCCGTCTACATCATTTATCCAATGGGCAATTTGAGCTACGACGTTCAGATCGATTAGAAAAGCATGCGAAGCAAAGTGGACTTGGACTAGATGTATATGATGCTTATACGGATCAATTACGAGATGTGAAGACATTATCAGGGGGAGAAAAGTTTAATGCATCTTTAAGTCTTGCCCTTGGTATGGCAGATGTCATTCAAAGCTTCCAAGGTAATGTTCGTATTGAAACGATGTTTATTGATGAGGGCTTTGGTTCTCTCGATGAAGAAGCATTGAATAAGGCGATTGATACTCTTATTGATTTACAAGATTCTGGACGCATGATTGGTGTCATATCACACGTTGCAGAATTAAAAGCTACAATGCCCGCAGTTTTACATGTTGAAAAAACAATGAATGGTCACAGTCAAACATATTTTGAAGTGAAGTGAAAAACAAAACGATCAAAATCTTTGTGAATGTTGTGGCGTTTTAAATCCAGGGTGATTTTCATTCTAGGCAACTTTCTTTCCTGTTGGCGAGTGTCGAGCTACTTCCACTTCATTCAACGATAGCGTAGAACTTTTATAAATTTTACGCATTTTAAAAGGAAAGCTATGACTACTCACCATAATCGAACAGAACAGACTTATAACAGAGAGCGATTGTACATCTAATTGTTGCTGTCGCTTCGCTTTCGCACTATAAATAGGGTGATAAGATAGAAGATACATGTTATGTGAAGAGGTTGATTGGAGTGGAGACTGAGCGACTCCTTGGGGATCAGTGTCACAGATGAGACCCTGGAGCGAGCAACGCGAGTGAAGCGGCTCATCGGACGCCCCCAGGAAGCTCTGCTCTGCGCGAAAGCGAAGCGTCAGCGGCAAATGTTTTCTGTAGCGAAAGCAAAGCGTCAGCTACAAAGCGCTCAGTCGGAACGGAAATCAACCTCTCGCTTTGCCGAAGAGTCATACTTTATTTAATATGACGCCTTAATGTCATTTCAACAACAATAAAAGAGACTGGGACAAAACTGGTCAAAACCATAAAAAGCGCAAGAAATCAATTTAGAAACGTTGATTTCTCGCGCTTTTTTGATGTTAAATTTTGCGTAAAAAAATATGCTTATGTGTAAATTATCAGTGCGGTCAGACAATAGGTAGATGTCGATATTTTTCGAAAGTTGGTTGATAAATCGATAAAGTTGGTCGATAAACAATCAAAAGTTCTCGATAAATCTCAAAACTGCAGCTCATTAAAGATTTTTGTCGCTGCACTTCCGTTGCAGAAAACCCTTCCTATAAATCATCAATAATAATGTAGGTCATGTACATAGGGCCGTGAACACCGACAACTAAAATCATTTCAATATCAGCAGAGTTACTAGGCCCGGAAATAACCCCATTTAACTTTAGGAGCGTATTATTTCTTATAGATGTTTTTGGAGGAATTAGTTGTTCCCTTCTTTGTAGCGATTACTTTTTTTACAATTGGGATAACGAAAGGTGCTAATTTTACGGCGGTTTTGACAACTTTAGATACTTTCATTAAAATAACAGCTCCTTTAACTCTTAGTATTACCTGTTCAATTCCGTAATGAAACTTATCGGATCACGCGAACAGCTTGAATAATATTCCAAATTACGATACCTAGAGAGATGAGTAAGTAAATTGCGAATGAAGCAAACCAAATGATAAGAAACGTAGTGCTACCTGAATCCGGTTCAAAAGTGTTAAATGATAAAGTTGAGAAGATAAAGACGGCGAAGAAGATAATTCCAAACACGACTGGAATTAAATGAGATATAAGTGCTCGGATAGAATGTTTCTTGACGTAGCTATCTTTTGAAACAAAATAAACCACTATTGGCACAATAAAAGGTGCGAACAAAATACTGAGATAACTAAAGGCAGACAAAACTTTTTGGTTCTCCATAGTAGTACCTCCTTTTTTTATATTTACGCATGAAAAACAGCAAAGTTTCAAAAAAAATGTGGAAGAGGTTGTAATCATAACCGTGTTTGCGTACAATTAGGTAGTTCAATTAAATTAAGATGTAACGACCACAAGGGGAGCTGATGATGTCAGCTGAGACTGGGCACTTAATGCCTTGACTCTTTGAACCTGTAAGTTAACACTTGCGTAGGGATGTGGATAGAAACCGACACTTTTACGATGTGAGGCTCTGTCCTGGCATCGTTTTTTCTTTATTCGGTCACTAAAAACGTGCTGAGTAGAGATTAAGTCTTTTTGGTGTCAGATAGGGACATATTTATCGAATGTTTTCTATTCCTGCTCTTGTATCCTACATCGGAACAAAGGAGAGAATAATATGGACAAAAAAAGACTTTTAATGCTTGTGGAGATTGCAATATTCGCAGCGATCGGTCTAGTGCTTGATCAGGTTTCCTTTAAAGTATGGGCACAAGGTGGCTCTGTTAGTCTAGTGATGGTGCCAATAATTTTAATAGCATTCCGATGGGGCCTTATTCCAGGTCTAACAACGGGCTTACTAATTGGTGTTATGCAAACAATGTTTGGTGCCTATATTGTACATTGGCTTCAAGGATTACTCGATTACGGCGTTGCCTTCACTGTAGTTGGTTTAGCTGCAATTGTTCGTCGACCAGTACTTGAGGCTGCGAAAAATGTAAACAAAACAAAAATGGCACTTTATATTATTTTAGGAACTGTATTAGCAGGGTTTTTACGTTATGCGGCACATACAATTGCTGGCGCTGTATTTTTCTCAGAATATGCTGGCGATCAAAATGCATGGATTTATTCAATCATCTATAATGGAACATATATGCTACCAGCAACGGTTTTAACAGCAATTGTTGCTGTTCTGTTATTTACAGCCGCTCCTCAATTAATGCAACGAAAATCATAACTATTATGCCCTTCACATGAGTGGAGGGTTTTTATTTTTATTAAATTGAATGAGGGATTATTGCTTTTTTAGCTATTTAGGGATGGCGTATATTAAACCGTATGTTATGAAAATAAGTTGTTCTTCGTTCCGGCTGGGCGACTCTTCGGGGATCAGCGTCACAGATGAGACCCTGCGACGAAGCGGATGTTTTCTGTGCGAAAGCAAAGCGGCAGCAACAAATGTATTCTCTGTGCTAAAGCGAAGCGACAGCGGCAAAGCGCCCAGCCGGAACGGAAATCGATCTCACGTTTTGGAGATGAGCCTGTTTTTCAGCACTTTAGAATTTATGATGACATACAATATTTAAAGCGTTTAGCGTTTTTTGTATAAAAAGTTATGTTATATTATTGAATAGATATTAGATGAAAGGGACGTTAAAAATGATCGTAAAAACGCAAGAAGAGATTGAAGCCTTTAAAAAAATCGGCCGTATTTGTGCTGAAATTCGTGAAGCAATGAAGGCCGCTACAAAACCAGGTGTAACTACACTGGAACTAGATGAAATTGCAGGCCGTATGTTTGCTGAGGCAGGAGCAGTTTCTGGACCTAAAGGGGAGTATGATTTCCCAGGATACACATGTATTAGTGTTAATGAGGAAGTCGCACATGGTATTCCAGGTAAACGTGTGATTAATGAGGGAGATATCGTAAACATTGATGTATCTGGTTCATTAAATGGCTATTTTGCTGATACGGGTATTTCATTTGTAGTTGGTGAAGGCTATGAGGATAAAGAAAAGCTATGTCGCGTAGCTAAAAGTGCTTTTGATCGTGCAATGACAAAAGTAAAAGCAGGCTCGAAATTAAACCAAATCGGAAAAGCTGTTGAGCGTGAAGCGTATGCCAATGATTTAACAGTGATCATGAACCTAACAGGTCATGGATTAGGTCGTTCATTACATGATGAGCCAAATCATATTTTAAACTATTATGATGCATGGGATTCTACAATTATGAAAGAGGGCATGGTGCTTGCAGTCGAGCCATTTATCTCGGCAAAAGCGGAGCATATTGTGGAATCTGGTGATGGCTGGACATTCGTTACGCCAGACAAATCATTAGTTGCTCAAATCGAGCATTCAGTTATCGTTACAAAAGACAAACCAATTATTTTAACTTCACTTGATGAACAATAAAAAAGCTAAAATCCTGCTAACCAATTTATTTTTGGTAGGCAGGATTTTTTTTAATAAATAATATACCGACAAGTAGCACTCCACATAAAAATAAAGATGCTGTTGTCACAAGTAGCTCATCTAAACCATTATGTAACGCAACCCCAATATAGGACCAGATAAATACACTTGGATACATAATATCAAAATGATGGAATCGAATATGTAGCGCTATTGCGACCCCGATTGTCAGTAAAATAACTGCCCAAAGTGGATTACTAAGGCCAAAACCATTCCATTGATAAGATGTTAGCGTAAAGCTTACGTTTGTCATCAGTATAAATGTAACCCATGCGAAGTAAATCGAGAAGGGTATTCGACCTGAAGGTGAATGATCGCTGAGAGGGTACGTATTGTACAACAAAAATAAATACAGTACTAAAATAAACGTACTAGCAATTGTCACGATAAATAGTTCGTGATGCCAAAACACAATTGTTAACGCCTGCATGATGCAAATGCTACTAAAGAGAACAGTCTGTTTAATAGATGTCTTTTTAATATTCATGACTAACCAATAACCAAGTAACATGTAAATTACAATCCAAATCACATAGCTAACATTAAAAGGTGCGAATATTACAGGAAAACGATTTGAGATCTCTAATGAAGATTGATCGTTTATTTTCATGAAATAGGATGAAAAGGTTAGGATAAGTGAGACAATATAAGATACTGTCATCAAAATAAATCGAGGCATGTTTTCCTCTCCCTTCGTGTTAAATTGTATAGGGAAAAGACAAATAAGTATAGGACTGTGACATTATATTTTCATTATAACGGAAATTTCTAACAATGTATCGTGTTGTTTAAAATCATCTACAATTTACCATTTGAATAGGCATTCATATGTTTCTTTAGTACAATAAGGATATCCAAATGTAAGGAGTGAAGTTTTAATGACTCAAAATTTAAATAATCTAGATTTATCAGTTGAACTAGATAAGAAAATGTATAAAAAGAAATTAAAAGTACTCCAATATGAAATGTTAAATGCTCAACAGTTTTTATTAAACAATAGAATTGGGCTAATTCTAGTATTTGAAGGTATGGATGCTGCTGGAAAGGGTGGAGCTATTAAACGTCTAATTGAGCGTGTTGATCCACGTGGCTATGTCGTACATCCAATTTCAGCACCTCAGCCCCATGAGCTGCGTTACAATTATTTACAACGATTTTGGAGAAAACTGCCACAGCATGGGCAAATTGCTATTTTCGATCGCTCTTGGTATGGCCGTGTATTAGTTGAGCGTATTGAAGGATTTGCAACAAAAGAAGAGTGGTCTCGTGCATACGAAGAAATTAATAATTTTGAAAAGATTTTAACAGCAGGGGATTATATTGTCATTAAGTTTTGGCTTCATGTATCTGATGAGGAGCAGCTTAAACGTTTTAAAGAACGTGAGGAGGATCCATATAAGTCTTGGAAGCTAACAGATGAAGACTGGCGTAATCGTGAAAAATCACCTCAGTACATAGATGCTGCAAATGAAATGTTTGAGAAGACAGATAAGAAAAATGCTCCATGGATCCTAGTACCGGGTGACGATAAAAAATATGCGCGTGTACAAGTATTACAAGAAACAATTGCACATATCGAACGTGAGGCACAAAAACGTGGCCTTCATTTAACAAATGTATTAGACAAAGCACATTTAGAAGATGCGGAATCTTCTAGCCTTGAATTGTTAGAAGAGAAACCTAAAAAACAAAAAGTTAAATAATGAAATGGATGCTGTAACAACAAGAAGAGATATTTTAGTTGTAGCAGCATCTTTTTTTACATACAATAAAAGTAAAATGGGGTCTCACATCTCAAGCGTTAAAATGTATTGACAATTATCGGAAGGTTAGTGTGGAGAAATGGTGCTTAAAATTTGGAGATTATTGAGGAAAAAGGGTGAAAATGTGGTATCAGTCCAAGGAAATAAATGCTACATTCGCACATTTCAAGAAAAAGATGCACAAAGTTTAACTGGTCTCGTAAGCCGTAATAAATACTTTTGGTCTACATACGAGCCATTACAACGACCTGATTACTATACAATTGATGCTCAATATAAAAAAATTCAAGAAAGCTTATACTTAATGGACTCAAAGCGGGAATTTACTTTCGGTATTTTTGAGCCAGGGACAAATAATTTAATAGGACATATCGCACTTTATGCCATCAAACGTTTACCGTACTCCAGTGCATTTGTTGGTTATGCAATGGATGAAATTTACGTAGGGAAAGGAATTGTGACAGAAGCAGTTAACTTGGTCGTGCAATTTGCATTCGAAAAAGTAGGATTACATCGTGTAGAGGCATATGTTTCAACACAAAATAATGCTTCTATTCGTGTCTTAGAAAAGGCTGGATTTCAGCGTGAAGGACTTTTAAGAAAGCTTCTGTACATTAATGGTCAATGGGTGGATCATTATATGTATGCACGTTTAGAGGACCAATAAAAAAGAATAACTAGCTGATATTAAAGAAAAAAGAGAAATCGATGCTGTTCGATTTCTCTTTTTTCTCTGTTTGACTACTTTAATGAGCTACAGTTTTGAGATTATCGAGAACTTTTGATTGTTTATCGACTAACTTTTTCGATTTATCGACTAACTTTATCGATTTATCACCCAACTTTCGAAAAATATCGACATCTACCTTCATGAAACAAGCGCACTGATCATTTACGTCGCTTATGACATAAGCATATTTTTTACCAGGTGTGGTGATTAACCATTTTTATCCACAATAATTAAATTAGAAGACTCTGATTTCCGCTACGGGCTACAAGCTCTTCACCATAACGTGTGGTTGATTTCTTTGATAAAAAGAGCTTGTTTTTCGATAAAAGCCCAAAAAGTTTCGATAAAATGAGATTTTGTTTCGATAAAAGCTCAAATAGTTTCGATAAAGAGAGATTTTGTTTCGATAAATCTTCAAAGTATTCCTATAAAACGAACGAAAGTAGCTTTAGCGATTCTGTTTTGGGGCTCGACACTAAATAGCAATAAGAAAAAACCTTTCATCGCTCAATAATAAACCTATTTTATCCTAATCAACACGCATGATTTTTTACATCAAAAAAGCGCGAGAAATCAACGTTTCTAAATTGATTTCTCGCGCTTTTTAAGGTTTTGGCCAGTTTTGTCCCAGCCACTTTTTTTAAATTATTGTTTGTTACCGTCGTCGATTAAATCAAGGCGACCTGTATTTGGGTCAATAACTAAGCCATGAACAGGTATGTCATTAATCATTAACGGGTGATTTCGAATTGTATCGACACTTTTCTTTACACTTGTTGCTACGTCACCGAAGCCGCGTAAAAACTCTTTTAAATCAAGACCTGAATACTCCATCATTTTGATGGTTTCAGGGTTAATTCCTCTAGCAACCATTTTACTTAGCATTGCTTCTGGGTCAACTGCACTCATACCACAGTCGTAATGTCCAACTACATACACCTCATCTGCTTGTAGTTCATAAACAGCTACAAGTAAACTACGCATTATTGCACCAAAAGGGTGACTAACTAATGCGCCAGCACTTTTAACAATTTTTACGTCGCCGTTACGTAAATTCATAGCCTTAGGTAAAAGCTCTACAAGACGAGTATCCATACAAGATAACACAACGATGCGTTTATCAGGATACTTTGTTGTAATAAAAGGCTCATATTTTTTTTCTTGAACGAAATCTTCGTTAAACTTTAGAATATCTTTTAACATTGACATGAAAGATTACTCCCTTCCCTACTAAATATTTTAGAGCAAAACTTTAATTCTGCAAATAATAATGACAATTTTCACGCAATTTTTACGAAAAAAAAGAAATTAAGTAATTTATTTAGGCGAAATAGTTGGGAAGAGAATAAAAAACAGCTACGTTTTCTAGTAGCTGTTTTTTAATGAAATTAATATTTTTCTTTTGGCATTGGATCTACAGTTACTGAAGATTTAGAATCTAAACCAACTTGTAGGTAGTGGATGAAGAATCCTAGAGAAATTAGTAAAACGGCTGAAAAGCCTAGTACAGTCGTAATGAACATAATAAAAGCTCCTCTCTACTATAATAATCTACAATAATATCTATAGTAATTATACAATAGGTTACTAGGAAAATGTAAGGATAATTTATGACATTCACGAAACCATTCGTGTACTTGAACTTTCCATGGTAGGAAGAAATCGAATGAGTCTTTTGGTGCATTTTTTCTAACAAGAGGGAACAAGGGCATCATCAGAAAAATCGACAAAAGCCTGTTTTGCACCATTTTTGTATGAGATTTTAGTAATTATCTGGATTGGTTTTGAGTTATCGTTCTAAATACTTATGTAGAAGTGATGGTTTTTTTGGATATATACTCCTGTTTTCGTTAGCTAGTTCAGGTGTTTTAGTAATTTTATGTCGAATTATAATAACAAATTCTTAATTTTTTTCAACTAAAGACAATTTAGTGTATTATTCTTAATTCAATATAATCAAAAATGGTCGAAAAGTGAATAAAAAGTAATTATTACATCGAAAAAATTCTGAAATACATTTATACTATATTATGTATTTAAAAAATGGAAAAATAGCCGAAAATAACATTGTTATTATAGATTTGGAGGTTAGAGAATGGATTTGTCATCGGTAGTAGGATTAATTTTAGCGTTTATCGCGTTATTAACAGGGATGGTGCTAAAGGGTGTAAGCTTAAGTGCGTTTTATAACCCAGCGGCCATTCTAATTATCATCTTCGGTACTATTTCCGCAGTAACAATTGCCTTCCCGATGAAGGAGTTAAAGCGAGTACCAAAGCTATTTAAAATTGTTTTCAAAGAAACAAAATTAGCAGATGATATTGAGATTATTAAGATGTTTTCACAATGGGCAGATTTGGCTCGTCGTGAGGGTCTCTTAGCACTTGAGAGTAAAGCTTCAGAGGTAGAAGACCCGTTTTTGAAAAATGGACTTACATTAGCAATTGATGGTCAGAATGCGGATTATATTCGTGATGTCTTAACAGAAGAAGTAGAAGCAATGGAAGAACGCCATTCAAGTGGTGCGGCAATCTTCACGCAAGCTGGTACATATGCTCCGACTTTAGGGGTACTTGGTGCGGTAGTAGGGTTAATTGCCGCATTAGGAGATATGAATGATATAGACAAATTAGGGCATGCCATTTCAGCTGCCTTCATGGCTACATTATTAGGTATTTTTACAGGTTACGTATTATGGCATCCGTTTGCCAATAAATTAAAACGTAAATCTGCTATAGAAGTAAAACAAAAACGCATGATGATTGAGGGTATCCTTTCGGTATTAGAGGGGGAGGCACCACGTGTAATCGAACAAAAATTATCTTCTTATTTAACAATGGAAGAACGTCGTCAAATTTCGGATGAAAGCGGGGCGGGCGGCCTTGGCAAAGAAAGCTAGGAAAAAAAAGCATGAAGAACATATTGATGAGTCTTGGTTAGTGCCGTACGCTGATATTTTAACACTGTTATTAGCATTATTTATTGTACTGTTTGCGTCTAGCTCGGTAGACCAAGAGAAGCTAGATCGAATGTCAGCTGTGTTTAATCAAGTATTTGAAGGTGGTACAAGCTTTTTAGAGCAACCTGCACCAGTAAAAAGTCCGAATGCAGAAAGTGACGAAAAACCACAACAAAATTCTGCATATTTAAAGGATCAGCAGGAGTTAGCTGAAATTAAAGATAGTGTTGATAATTTCATCGCTGTTAATGAGATGGAAGGTCAATTCGCAACAGAAATGACTGATGAAGGTTTACTTGTAACGATTCGTGATAGTATTCTGTTTGATCCAGGGAAAGCAACGATTAAACCAGAATATGTTCCTGTTGCGAAGGAGCTTGCGGATGTATTAGAATCAGATCCAGCACGTAATATAGTAATTACTGGTCATACTGACAACGTTCCAGCTGGGCCTAACTTCTCTTCTAACTTTGAGCTATCAGGAATGCGAGCAATAAATTTCCTAAATACTTTATTGATGAGTAATTCGAAGTTAGATCCTAGGAACTTTAGTTTTAAAGGTTATGGAGAGTACAGTGCCATTGCACCAAATGATACTGCAGAAGGGCGTGCTAAAAACCGTCGTGTGGAAGTATTAATTCTACCGCTTGTAGAAGAGGATGGCTCTACGGCAAAAAGTACAAAATAGAAAAAAAGCTATTAGCAAGGTTTGCTAATAGCTTTTTATCTTTATTCTCAAATAATTAATTATTTGCGTAAAGCACCTAATTCAGCAACAATAGCTTGCATTTCACTTGGACTAAAAGTGTTACGCTTCATGACCATTTCGTATAAATAGACTAGGTCTTCATAATTTGCTTCATCAAAATTTTCCGATTTCATTGCATCGACATTAACCATGCGAAGCTTATCTTTCATTTGATCAACCATATAAATAACGTTTTCTTTTGACGGTACTGATAAATCCATTTATTTAAACCTACCTTTCGTAATCCTCGAAAATATCATTTCATTGAATAAAAAAAATGTCAACACTGTATTTGGGCATTGCTTTAAAAATATACGGTTATTGGGTAGAATAAGGGCAGTAAGTAGTTTAGTTATTCTAAAGAAATATACATTTACCAGGCAGGAGGTATTTAATATGGGACGAAGTAAATTATTAGCATCTATCGTAGTTGGTGCTACAGTTGGTGCTGCATTAAGCATGTTAGACCGTACAACGCGTGAAAAAACGATCGCTACAACGAAAAAAATGAAAGAGGGAATCTCGTACTATGTAGCCAATCGAGAGGAATTACAAGTACTAGTTGAGGAAAAAGTATTGGCTGCTAAAGTGTTGTGTGAAAGTGTGTCAGAAAACGTAAACACAGTCGCTGAAAAAGTTGAGGAATTTAAAGAATTACCTTCTACAATCGAAGGCATGATTAATGACACAAAATCAGCCTTTTCTTTACCTGATAAAGAATAGTTGTCGTACAGGGGGAATTTGTATGGGGAAGAAAAAAGCATCAACACTTACGAAAGTCAGTGTAGTGAAATCATTTGTCTTACCTGACGAAGAAGTTGTAGATGTGATGACATCAAAGGGCTTTATGCAAGACTTAATACTACGCTTACAGCGAGTGGAAGTATCTGCTCTTGCGGCACAGTTAGCTTATTTCTTTTTACTATCTTTTTTTCCACTACTAATTTTCCTAGTCACATTATTACCGTATTTGAACATAGAGACGACGCAAGTGTATTCGTTTCTAGTGAATATTATGCCAGATGAGGTATATAGGCTTATTGAAAATACATTAAATGAAATATTAACAATCCGTAATAGTAGTTTATTATCCATCGGGGTGCTTGGAACAATTTGGTCTGCTTCTAAAGGAATTAATGCGTTGATTAGAGCCTTAAATAAGGCCTACGATACAGAGACTAGGGGTGGTATGTTGGATCGAGGGTTGTCCCTTGTTTTCACCATAGCATTTGTTATTGTTATTGCTGTCGCTCTAATTTTACCGGTTTTTGGGCAGCAAATTGGGCATTTCTTATTTTCGATTGTTGGTATTGAAGAACAGTTTGAAATAATCTGGGAAAGCTTACGCTGGTCGATGCCACCACTACTTATCTTTATAGTTTTAATGGGAATTTATTGGTTTGTTCCGAATACAAAACCTCGTTTGAAGTTAATGGGAGTTTGGCCAGGTGCATTGTTTTCAACTCTTGCCTGGCTGGCGGCAACATATGTTTTCTCTTTTTATATTAGTAATTTCGCAAATTATTCCGCTACATATGGCAGTATCGGTGGAGTTATAATTTTAATGCTTTGGCTTTATTTCACGGGGATTATTTTAATTTTTGGTGGCATTTTAAATGCGACAATGCAAAAAAAAGCATTGCAAAAGGAACTTATTAAACAGGAGACATTACCGAATAGTTAGCAATATCGAAAAGAACAGCCTCGTTATCACGTTTTGTGATGCGAGGCTGTTTGTTTTAGATGTTTTTATTTAGCATTCGAAGGCCGTTTAAAATAACTAAAATGGTGCTTCCTTCATGTCCGATTACACCTAGAGGTAAATCAACGACTTGTAAAAAGTTTGAGGTAATTAATAAAACAATAATGCCGATAGAGAAGACGATGTTTTGCTTGACGATACGTTGCATTTTACGTGATAAACGTACTGCATAGGCAATTTTTGATAAGTCATTCTTCATTAAAACAACGTCTGCTGTTTCTAATGCCACATCTGTTCCTTCTCCCATAGCAATACCAGTAGTTGCGGTTGCTAATGCAGGTGCATCATTAATACCGTCACCGACCATTCCTACATATTTATATTGAGAAAGAAGTCGTTTCATCTCAGTCACCTTTGTTTCAGGAAGACATTCAGCGACATATTCCGTCACGCCTGCTTCTTTGGCAATTGCCTTTGCTGTCTTCTCGTTGTCACCTGTAAGCATGACAACATTAATGCCCAGCTCTTTTAGTAAAGATACTGCTTTTTTTGCTTCATCGCGAACGGTATCCTTTAAGGCTGCTAATGCGACAATGCCGTCCTTGTCACGAATGAAAATAACTGTTTTGCCTTCTGCAGCGAGTTTTGTCGCTACGCCATCTGTGAAATTATCAGCTTCCTCTACACCTACAAAATCAGGTTTGCCAACTTGATATTCTATATTATCTACATAACCTTTGATGCCCCAACCTGGGATATCTTCAATAGACGCCTGAGGGAACTTTGTAAGACCTTCAGCCTTAGCATATGAAGTAATTGCTTGTGCAAGTGGATGATTCGATTGTGATTCAATACCAGCTAGGGTAGCTAACGCCATTTCTTGCTCTATTCCTTCACGAACAATAAAATCAGTCACAACTGGTTTACCTTGTGTTAAAGTACCTGTTTTATCTACTGCAAGTGCACGTAATGCACCTAAATGCTCTAAATGCAAGCCGCCTTTAAATAGCACACCATGTTTTGCACCATTTGAAATTGCTGCAAGTGTCGCTGGCATAATGGATGCAACGAGTGCGCATGGAGAAGCAACTACTAGGAGTACCATTGCTCGATAGAAAGTTGTTGTCCAGTCCCAACCGAGTACAAAATGAGGTAGAAACATCATTAGAGCGACAGTAAGTAGCACAAGTTTTACATAAGTACCTTCGAATTTTTCTATGAACTGTTGAGAAGGTGATTTTTCACTTTGTGCATTTTGAACAAGTGTAATAATTTTTTGGAATAGTGTTTCGGAATTTGGTTTTGTCATTTCCATTGTAATGGCACCATTTAAGTTAACAGTACCAGCGAATACTTCATCGCCTTCGCGTTTTGCAACTGGCAATGGCTCACCGCTAATGGCCGATTCGTCAATAGAAGATTGCCCTTTAAATATTACTCCGTCTGCCGGTACTCTTTCACCAGGTTTTATGAGCAGATGATCTCCGATTTGTAACGTAGAGACAGAAACTTTCATTGGTTCAAAGTCACCACGAACAAGCCAAGCCTCTTCAGGTTGTAAGTTCATGAGTGCGGAAATTTCACGATGGCTTTTATTCATTGCGTATGTTTCAAGCGCGCCACTAACTGCAAAGATAAAAATTAGAATAGCACCTTCTGTCCAATAACCTATGGCTGCTGAACCGATTGCAGCTAATACCATCAGTAGTTCAACATTAAGTTCCTTATTTTCAATAGTTTCTTCAATGCCTTCTTTTGCTTTAGCAAATCCACCAACGCAAAATGCAACAATATATAAAAGAACAGAAGCTGTTGTTTGCTCGTTAGTATCTAAACGCCATGCAAGAAAAATGAACAAACCTGATAAAAGGGCAGCAATTAATTCTGCATGTTCCTTCATTTTCTCAATTAAATTATAATTTTCTCGATTAGTATGTTCCATCATTAACCCCCCTGATAATGAAAATCAATATCAAAACCCTCGTTATACGGTATTTTTCAACATTGATTAATTGAAAATAGCTTTCAATTAACTCTTTCTTAATTTAGAATTATTATAACAAAGGTATTTGGAAAAAGAAAGTAAAAAATTTGAAGGGGATTTTTATAGAGGGGGATAAAAGCAGTCCTAGATTGAGATTAAGGTAATTATGAAATTTTTTTAACTTCTCTCAGCAATGTTTTCTGTAGCGAAAGCAAAGCGTCAGCAACAAATGTTTTCTGTAGCGAAAGCAACGCGTCAGCTATAAATGTTTTCTGTAGCGAAAGTGCAACGGCAGTTTCAGAAGTCTCCCACCTAGGTGGTGAGATGAATGCGGATTTAAGCTGCTTTTCAGCCGGTTCTGGACGCAATTATGCTGAGGCATAATTGATCATAATTTCGAACATAAGAAAAGCACAGATTATTCATTAGGAATATTCTGTGCCTTTCGAATTTGTGCAGTGAATTACCCTACTTTAGGGATTACTGCAAAAATTATTTAATTATAAACTCATTTTTGTAGTGTGGCTACCGCTTCGCGTACGCCACAGCTTATAAAACGACTGCTAGTATTCAGAGTAACTCTTTATAAAAGATATTTTATCTATAATAGAATACTCTTTCTGCGGTGTGGCTGCCGCTTCGCTTACGCCACAGCTTATAAAACGACCGCTAGTATTCAGAGTAACTCTTTATAAAAGATATTTTATCTTTATTAGAATACTCTTTCTGCGTGTAGTGCAAGTTTTTCTAGTGAAGATTTGTCTACGTCTGCGTGTAGAGAGTTACCGTGAGAGTCCATTGTTACAACAGCTGTGAACTTCTCAACGTTTAAGTGCCACATAGCTTCTGGAACACCAAATTCCATTAGATCAACACCATCTACACCTTTAATGCAGTCTGCGTAGTATTGTGCAGCACCACCGATTGCATTTAAGTAAACGCCACCATGTTCTTCTAATGCAGCAAGTGTTTTTGGTCCCATACCGCCTTTACCGATTACAGCGCGGATACCGAATTTTTTCATGATGTCACCTTGGTATGGCTCCTCACGAATTGAAGTAGTTGGACCAGCAGCTTTTACTGTCCAGTTGCCTTCTTCATCTTTTGCCATTACAGGGCCACAGTGATAAATAACTTGTCCATTAAGATCAACTGGAGCATCGTGACTCATTAAGTGATGGTGAATTGCGTCACGGCCAGTATACATACGACCAGTAATTGATACAACGTCCCCAACTTTTAGAGCACGAATTTGTTCTTCAGTAATTGGTGCAGTAAGTTCCACTACATTTGTAGTAGTGTCTTCTGTTGTTGCTGCAACTTCATCTTCTTTAAATGTAATTTTTTCGCCTTCTTGGTAATGCCAATTAATAATTTCGC
The DNA here is from genome assembly GCF_030209535.1 of Lysinibacillus sp. fls2-241-R2A-57. Taxonomy (NCBI): domain Bacteria; kingdom Bacillati; phylum Bacillota; class Bacilli; order Caryophanales; family Bacillaceae; genus Lysinibacillus; species Lysinibacillus sp. fls2-241-R2A-57. The sequence continues at coordinate 8,708 of NZ_JARVRU010000222.1, read as the reverse complement.
CAGTTTGAGGATCCATGTCCACAGCCATACGACGGTATGCCCAACAGTTATAAGCTACTGATACGTAGAATGAAGCTGGGATACGGTGCATAACGCCAATTTTACAACCAAGTAATGTTGCTTCACCACCGAAGCCCATTGTACCGATACCAAATGTGTTTGCAGTTTTCACTACATATTCTTCTAATTTAGCAAGATCAGGATTTGGATTTGTATCTTCCACATGACGGAATAATTGTTCTTTCGCTAAGTCGTAACCAGAAGAGCGGTCACCACCGATACCTACACCGATGAAACCAGCTGAACAGCCTTGTCCTTGTGCTTGGTATACTGAGTGAATGATACATTTACGGATACCATCTAAATCACGACCAGCGCGACCAAGACCTTCAAGCTCACATGGTAGGCTGTATTGAATGTTTTTGTTTTCACAGCCGCCACCTTTAAGGATTAACTTAATTGTGATGTAGTCTTTTTCCCATTGTTCGAATTTCATAACAGGTAGACCTTCACCAATGTTGTTTCCACTGTTTGCGCCAGTTAAGGAATCAACAGCGTTTGGACGTAATTTTGCATCAGCAGATGTATCGTTAATAGCTTTTTTAATAGCTTCTTTAATTTCTAATTGGTTTACACCAACAGGAGTATAAATTTTGAATGTTGGTAGACCAGTATCTTGACAGATAGGTGATACATTATCTTCTGCCATAATAATATTAGTTGAGATTGTGTCTAAGCTCATAGCAGCACGAGTACCAGCATTTTCAGCTTCTTTAGCTTTCTTAATTGCACGACGTACGTCTTTAGGTAGATTCGTAGATGTTTGAGTAATTAAATCATAAAGACTTTTCTCCAAAGTTTGGATATTCATTTGGTATTGCCCCCCATAGAAAATTTGATTATTTCCACGTTACATTATACTCTTTTCAACTAATGAAAAAAAGAGTTCAACTCATTGAAGTCGGAATTAAAGGTCTATTCTCAAAAAGAGGTAATTTAAGTGTGAAATTATGTTAATTAAATTCTATTTATCTTTAGGTCGAAGCGGAGCGTTTTTGGGGTGAAGCTGAGCGCTTTTAGAGCGAAGCTGAGCACTTTTGGAACTTGAACAAATCTACTTGTAAATGTAGGTTTCCGGTCATATTCATAAATTGGAGTTTCATCGAAATAAAGATTGTCGAAGAGGAACATTTGTTCTATAATGGAATTAAATCTACTTTAGGAGGTAATATATGAAGTTACTTAATTTACCTGAAGCATTTGAACAATATAGGACAGTAATAGAGGAAACGATACTGCCTACTGTATTTATTGAAACGGAAGAACGAAAAACATCTTTATTTGAAAGTAAGTTTGCAGGTGATCCGTATTTCCCGCTGTCAATGGAGTATCCGAAAAGTCCTGAAGGGCAACCATTAAAATTACTAGCACAAATTAATTTTGCAGATGTACCGAAGCATTTATCAAATTTCCCTAAAGAGGGAATCTTGCAGTTTTATATTGATGGTTATGACGATGTACTGGGAATGGACTTTGATAATGGTCAAAATCAGGAAGGCTTCCGCGTTATTTTCCACGAACATATTGTCAGTGACGAGTCACGGTTAGTACAAGACTTCTCATTTGTTGAAGCGAAAGAAGAAGAATTTTACTTTCCAGTTGAAAAAGAAATGGCATTGTCCTTTAGAACAGGCTATGAACCATTATCAGCTAATGACTTTAGAAGTGAAAAACCATATGCGAAGATCCTTGCTACTATAGAAGACGATGATAATTTGGTAGACTCATTTTTTGAGACATTGAATAGTACAGGCCATAAAATCGGGGGATATCCATTTTTTACTCAGGATGATCCACGAACTTATGGTGAATATACAGATTCAACAGTCTTGTTGCTTCAGATTGACAGTATAGGAGATCATATTCTGTGGGGGGATGTCGGAGTCGGCAACTTTTTCATCACAGAGGATGAGTTGCAACGCAGAGATTTTAGTAAAGTTCTATATAATTGGGATTGCTATTAACCTGAAATGGACTAAAAAAGCAAGTGGATATGGAGCCTCCACTTGCTTTTATCAGTTATTGTTCACGAGCGTTAAATTGCTCCATTTTGTCTTCTAAATCATCCATCATTTGAATTAAACGATCAATATCCTCTAATTCAGTTGTTTCAGGATCAATCGCATCTAAAACTTCTAAAAATATTTCAAGACGCTCTCTTAGGTAATTCACTTGCTGCTTTTTATCAGTGATTGGATTTGACATACATACACCTCATTTCGTCCCCTTCATAGTAGCTGATTTGGGACTAAATTTCAATGCTTAGGTAAACACCTAGGACTAAGAGATTATTTTTCGAGAAATAATAAACAGAATATTTACAATATTGATACTGTGTGTTAAATTAATATTAAGAAAAAGTAAAGGAGCTGATTTAGAAAATCCTAAAAACTCTAACTCGAAAAGGAGGGAGTTTAAACAAGTACTCGGCCAATGTAAAAGCCGAAATTCGTGTTTATACAATTAAATGGAGATAAGTGTTAGTTAAGCCTTAGCGTAAAATCACATGTGGTGAGCGCTAAGGCTTTTTGGTATGCTGTTATTTGGAAAAATGACTTGATGTTGGAGGAAAAAATGACACACTTCTCAGATTACAGCCAGAAAAGATTTGCCATTCTAGTGTTAATTGTATCTATATCTGGCTTTTCGCAAGGGATGCTTTTACCACTGATTTCAATTATTTTCGAACGTGATGGAGTATCCTCCGCGTTGAATGGATTGAATGCAACAGGTCTATACATAGGAACTTTATTAATCTCACCGTTTATTGAGCAGCCATTACGAAAATGGGGCTATAAACCGATTATTTTAATTGGCGGCGCACTTGTCTTCGCTTCATTACTTGCATTTCCTTTATGGAAAAGCGTGACTTTTTGGTTTGTCCTTCGCTTACTCATTGGAGTAGGAGATCATGCATTACACTTTGCAACACAGACGTGGATTACAAGTACCTCAGATCATAAAAGCTTAGGGAAGGGTATGGCGATTTATGGCTTGTCCTTTAGCACAGGCTTTGCAGTTGGGCCATTAATGGTCAAACTTATACAAATTTCAGAGGTATTACCGTTTATTGTATCTTCAATTATGTGCTTATTCGCGTGGTCTTTCGTATTTCTTTTACAAAATGAAAAACCAGAGCGTTTAACTGGAGACTTACATGCGAGAGGCTGGCAGCGCTATAAAATGGCCATTGTATTTGGATGGATTGCATTTTTAGGACCATTCGTTTATGGGTTTTTAGAATCTTCATTAAATGCTTTGTTCCCAGTTTATGCCTTGCGTAAAGATTTCGACGTAAATATGATTCCTATTATTTTATCAGTCTTTACATTTGGTGGGATTTTAACACAAGTGCTGCTTGGAGCCATAGGGGATAAAGTAGGGCGACGTAATGTCTTGATGGTAGGCTCGTTTGGAGGATCTATTATTTTTGGCATTGCCAGTTTTTTAGAGCATTCACAAATGGCAGTAGCCATCGCATTTTTCTTTACAGGAACACTAGTCGGTTCAATGTTTTCATTAGGGATTACCTATATGGCGGATTTAACCCCAAAGGAATTATTGCCTACAGGAAACCTGCTTTGCGGGATTGCTCTTAGTATCGGTAGCTTAACAGGACCATTTTTAGGTGGCGTTTATTTAGAATATGTAAAAAATTATAGCCTTCTGTTATTGGTTGCGATGCTTTTGCTAGCTGTAGCAATTGTTTTATTAGTATTTGGACGAAATAAAAATAAGCGACCAGTGACGATGTAAAGGTCATTGTTTTTGGTGTGAATTATCGCTTGAAGCGGAATAAAAGAGTCAAATGGTCGTGTATAATGCAGAACTGATCAGGTAGAGATAGTATTCGATCGGGTAAGTAGAAGAACTGCTCGGGTAGGAGCTATTATCGCTCGGGTAAGCAGAGGAACTGCTCGGGTAGGAGCTATTATTGCTCGGGTAAGCAGAAAAACTGATCGGGTAGACGATGTAACCGCTCGGGTAAGCGAACGAATCGCTCAGCTCAGAGGCTTTTGCTCAATGTATAATTTTGGGCAAAATAAAAGAGCGGGGCTCATCTCCCGCTCATAAAACAAAAAACGCCCAGCAAATCCGTGCTGTTATGGCGTTCTTTGACGTGACAAGGATGTTCCGTCCAAGTCACATAGGTTTGGCACCTAGAATAGTATTATACAGACAAGCAAACATAAAATCAAACAATATTTGTAGACAGGTAATATTTGGACTTTGGATGTTTATCTCTATATAATAGAAGAACACTAGCTAAGTATAATGAGGAGATTAAATCATGACTGAATATAAAAAAATATCGATTCACCGTGCATTAACAGAATTAAAGATGCTAAATCACCGCATCGAAGCAGCAACGAATGAAGTTAGTTCAGTGTTAGCTAATCGTAAAAGTAATAGCAAAATTAACGGTGTAGAGATTCAAGAATATGAAAAGCAGATGCAAGCCTCATATGATAAAGTAGTTAGCTTAATTAGCTATCGTAATCGCATTAAATCCCTTGTTGTGGAGTCCAATGCTAAAACAAAAGTAATAGTGGGAAAAGAAGAAATGACTGTAGCTGAGGCAATTGAACGCAAACAGTCCATTCAATATGAAAAGGAACTGTTAGAAGTCATGCAACAGCAATATCGTTCAGCGATAAATACGGTTGCTAAAGAAAATGATGCGTTGCCAGCGAAGCTAGAAACGTATTTAGTTAATATATTAGGGAATAAAGATAAACAATCTTCTGAGGAAGTTAAATTACATACGGACACATTTATGAAAAGAAACGAGTTCGAATTAATAGATCCGATGAATGTTAAAAGGAAAATTGAAGCATTAAATAATCGAATTGAAGAATTTGAATCAGAGGTCGACGCTGTATTATCGGAATCAAACGCAACGACATTTATTGAAGTGCAAGCCTAACTAAATTTGCATGGCCTAGCGAAAACGGAAAACGAAAAGTCGCTCGCGCTTCAAGGTATGTGTGCGAGTTAAAACCTCAAACATGCCTTAATACAAAGGATACTTTAAACAAACTGAGTTGAAAGCTTAAAGGTTAAAGGTAAAAATCCAAAGTTTACGTGTCAAAGTTCTTTCGTATTAAAGCTAAAAACTTAAAATATAAAAATCTTTTAAATCCTGGGCAACTGGTTAAGGTGTTGATTTTTCTGGACCGTCCGTCATCCACCAGGCAGCTGGAGCTGTGCATTACATATAATACAAAACAAAGGGCGTCTCTTAATTTTAGGAGACGCCCTTTTTCATCATTATTTATTTTTCAACACAAGCTTCGCTACACATTCCACCTGTGCCGTTTGAGCAAACATATCGACTGGCTGAATATACTCCACATCATAGAACTTCGATAATTCATTTAAATCCTTTGCCAAAGTTGATGGGTTGCAAGATGTATAAACAAAGCGCTTCGGTTTTAGTTTCAACACAGTGCGGATGAACTCTGGTGCTAGACCTGTGCGTGGAGGGTCTACTGTAATAACATCTGGTGTAAATCCTTCCTTGCGCCATTTTGCTAAAACACTTTCTGCTGTGCCGACTGCGTATTTTGTATGTTTGAAGCCATGGTTTCGGGCGTTTTTACGTGCATCCTGAATGCTTTCTGGAATAACATCCATACCACGAACTTCTTTCGCTTTGTCAGCTAGCCATAAACCGATTGTTCCAACACCGCAGTAAGCATCAACAACTGTTTCTTTGCCTGTTAATGCTGCGGCTTTTTTGATTTCATCATAGAGATGAACTGTTTGTGTTGGATTTAGTTGGAAAAAGGCGCGTGCTGATAAATCGAAGGCTAATTCGCCAAGCTCCTCGTGAATTGTTTCTTTGCCATCGAGGACAATCGTTTCATCGCCAAAAATTAGCGATGTTTTCTCACGGTTAATATTTTGAGCGATTGATACGATACTTGGGTCGATTTTTTTAATACGTGCAATGAGCTCAGCTATATGTGGAATTTCTTTACGAGTCGTTACGAGTACGACTTGCGTTTCACCAGTACGAATCCCTGTACGTACAACAATCGTACGTACTAGGCCATCAAGCGTACGACCATCGTAAATAGTAATATTCAGTTTTTGCAAAATTTTACGTGTTGCCACTGTAATTTTTGATGTAACTGGGTGTTGGACAAGGCAATCATTGATGTTTAGTAACTTGTTGCTACCTTCTGTAAATAGCCCTGCATAGACACGCTTACCTTCTTTACGTACTTGAAACTGGCTTTTGTTACGATAATTCCATGGATTATCCATTCCTAAAGTTTTACGAACTTCCACTGTGTTAGCTAAAGGCTTAGCATAGCGTTCTAATGCTTGAATAACGATATCACGCTTTTCGATTAGCTGTTTTTCATATGTCATGTGCTGAAGCTGACAGCCACCACATTCGTTGTAAACTGCGCAAGGTGCTTCCTGACGATATTTTGAAGCTTTGCGAATATTTAATATTTCTGCTTCGGCAAAGTTTCGCTGTGTTTTAGTCACTTGTGCTGTAATTTCTTCACCAGGAATAGCGCCCTTTACGAATACGACATTACGCTTATAAAAGCCAACGCCTTCACCATTAATACCAAGTCTTTTTATTGTTAGAGGAAATTTTTGTCCTATTTCCATTGTCGTTTGCTGTGTCAAGCGTTCCACGTCCCTGTTCTTTTAATATCATCTCCCCATTATAACTAAGGAGTAGACGATTGCAAAGCGACAGGGAAATCTTCATATTCTAAAACTAAATCGTCAAGGGATAAAAATGTATAGCCTTGTTTTTTTGCTTCAGCAATAAACATAGGAAGCGCTTCAGCATTATCTTGTGCAACTGTATGCATCAAAATAACAGCACCGGGGTGTAGCTGTTCCATCAGTGCATTATACGCATAATCTGCACCTCGTCGTTGATCTCTTATCCAATCCTTAAAGGCAACAGACCAAAAAATATGACGATAGCCTTCAGCATTTCCTACCTCTAATACTTTCGCATTAAATGTACCCTCAGGTGGGCGAGCATATGTTGTACGTTCAATACCTGTCAATTCACGTAACTTATCGTCGAGTTTCTTCCATTCAGTACGCATACCATCAGGAGTTAACCTTGCCATATTTGGGTGCCCATATGAATGGTTACCGATAGTATGTCCATCTTTAACCATGCGTTTTACTAAATCAGGGGCACTTTCTAAGTAATGACCAGTTAAAAAGAAGGTAGCTGGTGCGTTTTCCTTCTTCAATGTATCCAAAATACTTTCTGTAAAGCCATTCTCATAGCCGTTATCAAAAGTTAAATACGCAACTTTTTTATCAGGCTTTCCTTTATAAATCGCATCATATTGCTCAAGTATCTGGTCAAGCTGTGCACCAGCCTCTGCTTGTTCACCGTTTTTTGCTCGTTTAAAGCCCCAGTTATATTCACCAGTGCTCGAAGCAGTAAATGGATTAAAGCTAATTGCTGCGGCAATAATAAAAGTAGCGATTGTTGCTCCTACTATATGCTGTTTCCACATAAAAACGCATCCTTTCTTTTTCATTAGGATGCGTTATATTTAAAAAATTATCCGACTAGATTTTTAAGTGCGTCCTTTAAATGAGGGAAATTAAATGTAAAATGATGTTTTTCTAAAACAGTAGGTAGCACGTGCTGACCTTCTAATACAAGCATACTTTGTTCACCTAGCGCTAAACGCATTGCAACACTTGGTACAGGCATCCAATGACGTTTTCCCATTACATTTGCAATTGTTTTTCCAAAATCCTTCATGCGTGTTGCATGAGGTGCAGTAACATTAATGGGTCCTTTAATGTCATCATTCGTAATTGCGAAATATATAGCTCGTGCTACGTCCTCGACATGTACCCAAGAAAGCCATTGTTCACCTGATCCTATTGTTCCTCCGATACACATTTTATATGGTAGTAACATTGAAGGAAGTGCGCCGCTATTACTACCTAAAATAACACCAAAACGAGCAAGGGCAACTCGAACCCCTAATTTTTCAGCACGTTTTGCATGACGTTCCCAGTCATAAACTGTCGTGCCTAAAAAATCAGTTGCATAATCTGTGGAATCTTCGTTATAGATAGCCGTTGTAGAAGTGGGATAGATTCCGACTGCACTTGCATTAACAAGCACTTTTGGCTTTGAGGGAAGATGTTCCATAATACGTACTATTTCAAGCGTTGCATCCATGCGACTCGTATAAATAGCTTTCTTCTGTTTTTTTGTCCAACGCCCATTACTTAAAGAAATACCTGCTAAATTAACAAATGCATCAACATCATCCAACAACTGTTCAGGTCGTGTTTTATGATGTAGCCATTGTACATATTGAATATCGTTTTCTCGACCTGTTTTGTTCCGTGTTAAAATGATGATTTCATGACCTTTTTTTTGCAACAGCTTTGTTAGAGCTTCCCCTACAAAACCAGTCCCACCTGCAATAACGATTTTCATAAGAACCCCTCCTTTTTCAAAACTACTCTATATGAGCAAGTTTACCATCATCTAATTACCAATGTTAAATACCTGCGCGCAATGTGAGAGTACCCGCGGAAGAGGAGAATATCCGCGGCAAAGGTGAAATACCCGCGAAAGAGAAGTGAATACCCGCGCGCAAAGGTGAAATACCCGCGGAAGAGAA
>NZ_JARVRU010000037.1:0-29550 GCF_030209535.1 Lysinibacillus sp. fls2-241-R2A-57 | reverse complement strand
CGAAAGCGAAGCGTCAGCAACAAATTGTTTTATCTGTGCGAAAGCGAAGCGACAGTGACAAATTGTTTTATCTGTGCGAAAGCGAAGCGACAGTGACAAAGCGGGGAGCCCGTAGCAATCAACAGACCTGACTTAAAATATAAATATTTGACCATTTCGCTTACATTCCAGCTGTGGGGAGAGGAAATTTACAACAGAACAAAACCATTAATTTTTCACACTTTAAAAAAACACGTATACCCATTAGAAATCTAACGAATACACGTGTTGTAATTTAGCTTACATATGTCCAGCACGAATTTTCTTCACAATGCTGAATGTTGTGTAGGCAGCAGCTGGTGCAAGCACTGCGATAAAAATAAGCCAAACCGTTAAGTTGTCCGTTGCTTTTAATGTGGCATAATTAGTTTTAACAAAAACAATAAGGCCAAATAGTAATAAATAACTCAGCACATTTGGAAAAATAACGATTAAACGTAATAGTGCTGGTGGCATTTTTTGCTGATTCATATAAACCACTCCCCTTTATTCAATTATACGCAAATCTACTATTAACTGCATTATATTTCTTTAATATTCCAAATCTTCGTTTTCACTATCTATTTTATTTAGACTTTATATTTGCCTGCTGATTGTTGTAAATTATCTGCTGTTGCATTTAACTTATCAATAATCGATGTCATTTCATTCATACTTACTGCTTGATTTTTAGCCTTTTGAGCAACATCGGCAACGCTTGCTGAAGTCTGTTTTGCCAATAATGATACATCTTCCATCGTAGCCGTGACTTCCTCTGTGCTGGCTGCGATTTCCTCTGTTGTACTCGATACTAAATCTACTTGTTCTGCTATTACTTGGACATCATTGTTAATGCCTTCAAAAGATTGCTGTGCTTCATGGACAACAGATCGACCAGCATTTAATACATCAGCAGTAGAATAAATGACTGATACAATGTTAGCTGTCTCCCTTTGTACATTCATCACAACTTGAGAAATACGCTCAGCTGCTAGCTTTGAATCCTCTGCCAATTTGCGAACTTCCTCTGCCACTACAGCAAATCCTTTACCCGCTTCACCTGCTCGGGCCGCTTCAATAGATGCATTTAGCGCTAATAGGTTTGTTTGTTCTGAAATTCCAGTAATGACATTTGTAAACTCACCAATCATGCCAGATAATTTTTCTAATTCTTGTGTACTTACTACCGAAAGATTTGTCTTTTCATGAACTTCCACTAATTGCTTTTGTAACTTGTTCATAATTTGTAAGCCATTATTCGCATTTTCTTCTGTATTGCGAGAAATGGTAGAAACCTCAACAATGGATTCGGAAATATGTTGGATACTGCGTGCCAATTCTTCCATTGATAACGCACTGTCTTCTGTATTTTGCTGTTGCGCACAAGATGCTTGAGCAACCTGACTAGATTCTTCCTGAATGATTTCAGATGAATCGAGTGTATGATGTGCATTTTCTTGAATTATGTATGTTGCCTCCTTAATTTGGCTAGCTTCCTGCTTCAATTCACGCATTATGAATTGAAAGTTTTCCATCATTCCGTTAAATGATACTACTAATTGACCAATCTCATCCTTAGAGTTTACATTTATTCGCTTTGTTAAATCCGCTTCGCCCTTACTAATGTCCTCAAGTGAATCGCGTACACTTACAATTCGGGAGACCTGTTTAGAAATAGAAAAACCAGTAATGACGAAAATGACACACACAACGATTAATGAAGCAATAATTGTTCCTATCAAAATATGTGAAAGTACTTCATTTGAAACAACGATAGCTAAATATGTACCATTTGATAACGGTTTTACGTATTGCGTAACACGTGTTCCATCATAACGTCCCGAAAATTCAGATGCTTTTTGCGTTGAAAATTTTGCTGGTAAAAAACCAATATCCGCTAGATTTCTTTCTGCTGTAGCTGCTATTGTTTCACCTTTGTCATTCACAACAGCTGCATAAAGGACCGTTGAGGATAATGATTTGTTAAGCTGATCAATGTAATATTCACTACCGATACTAGCCTCTAAATCTAATAGCTGCTGTCCTTGTCGAGCAACCTGTACAATTTGAGGTGTTGCTGGATTCCAACTACTTACCCCAACGAACTTGTAAAATTTATCGTCTACATCACGTATTTGCGCCTTCTGTACAATTTCTTTTGCACGTCCATCTAATAGCTGCATATATTCTGCGGCTTGTCCGTCTGGATCAGAACCGAAGTTAAAATCAATTTTCGGTGCTACAGAAGTGACGGTGGTATTTCCTTTATCATCCGTACTCCATATTTCATCAATGCCTCCACGTTCAGCAATCGCCTTCAAATCTTCATGTGTAGCGCCTTTATCGACAATGTAAGAAGCCATTACTGATTCAGCAATCATTTCCTTTTCCATTATTTCTTCCGCTTTTTCTCTTGATTGAATAGCACCCTCCATTCCCATAACGATGGAATTAGCGAGTGCCTCCCCGTTATTCTTTACACTTTTAGATGTTGCTTGATAAATATAAATAGAAAATGCACCGATAATAAATACGACAATGCACATGATTTCTAGCAGCATTTTCCATTTCATTGTTTTCCCCATCTCATCAATTCCCCCTAAAATATACGGTTATTTCCATTTCATCATACAATATCAATTTTATATATTTCATTACTTTTTTATGAATTTAATATAATAATTTTTAATAATAAAAAAATCGTCACAAATTTGTAGAAATTATATTATTTTTAAAATTAGGAGAAAACACTTAGACAAAAAAGACTATAATACCAGCAGTTTCATAAAAGAGGAGAAAATACAATAGAGTAACATAATTAGGACATTTACAAACAAAATCTTAATAATTAACAAATTAATCACACTAGTCTTAAAGTAGCGATTTAAAAGAAAGAACCTTTTAAATGACGAATCATCTAAAAGGTTCTTTCTTACCAAAATATTATTCTAGGATAATTTATTGTTATGCCATGTAAATATTAATTGATCGGATGTTAAGTAGGTCTGCGGGAAAATCTTCTGTGCTTCCGCTAAAAACAGTGGTAAATCGTGAGGTAGGAAGCGGGCACTTAAATGGTTCAGAAGTAAATAGTTTACTCCTGCTTGTTGTGCCACCTTTGCCGCCTCGACATTTGTAGAGTGTCCGTAGCTGGCTGCTAAATCTGTCGTAGTACCATCAAAGGTCGCTTCATGAATAACGATATCTGCTCCATTAGCTAATGAAACAGCCTCTGGACAATATTTTGTATCCCCTAAAATAGTGAGCGTAAAGCCTTTTTTAGGGGGAGCGACAACATCTTTCGCATAGACAATGATGCCATTGTCGAGCTCCACATCTTTCCCGCTTTTTAATTGCCCAAGCAAAGGTCCTTTTGGAACACCAAGTGCTTGCGCTTTTGCCAGTAACAGTTCACCAGGCAAGTCCTTTTGCTCAATACGGTAGCCAAAGCATGGGACTACATGCCGTAATTCACTTGCACTCACTGTAAACTGTTCATCCTCATAAATTACACCTTCATGGACTTCAACAAAATGTAATGGATAGGTTAAATGCGTCTTTGACAAGGCAAAGGTTTGCTCAATCCATTGCTGTAAACCTTGCGGGCCAAATATTGTTAATGGCTCATCCCCACCTTGAAATGAACGAGAGCTTAAAAAGCCAGGTAAACCAAAAATATGGTCACCATGTAAATGTGTAATGAATATTTTCGTTACTTTACGGGGCTTTAAGGATGTATGCAAAATTTGATGTTGGGTCGCCTCTCCACAATCAAAAAGCCACATTTCCCCCACTTCATCTAAAAGCTTTACCATCAGGGCACTTGTATTTCGTTCCTTTGAAGGCATTCCTGCGCCTGTTCCTAAAAAATGTAGTTGCACATATGCCACCTCACTTCTATATCTATCGCTCTATTGTACCTTATCGTTCACAATAAGAAAAACCTTTGGTGACTAGCTTTCTCCAAAGGTTTTGATATTATTTAGGTTCCCATGATACGAGTGCCGCATGGAAATCATGGCGATAATAATACCGCCCATTCTTTTCTTCAATAAATGGCATGAGCGACTCCTCAACATGTGCTCTATTAAAATTAGTATTTAATATTTTTTTACTTTGAGTTGTTATAAGCTGCTCATAGCTTTCGTATTCATACACTCTTTCCAATGGGATGATTTTGCAATCTGCGTAAATATCCATCTCATATAGCAAGTTTAAAAATTCTATATAATCTCTTCGTGGAAATTTAATATCGTAGCCATACTTTTCGTACAAAATTTCATAATGGGGTTGAATCGGCCCTGTTGTCATGCCAATAATTGCACGTTTTTTAGCTAGACGATTCATATGGTAAAGGGCGGATTTAATGTCATACATACGATAAAAACAATTGACACCGATGACGATATCGTGCGCTTCTACTTCATCCTCAGTAAGACTTTCCCACTTCGCATGAATATAAGACACATGCTGTTTATCCTGCATGCAATTTTGTAAATAGCTAAGAATGCTTTCTGAGCTATCTATACAAGTTAGCTGTCGCGCAGTATTAGCTAGCGGAAACGTATAATTACCCCAGCCTGGACCAATTTCCAATACAGAATACTCTGGTTGAATAGTGTTCTTTATTTCTTGGAAAATTCTCGCAGCATAAGGATCTGTTTGCCCAGTCTTTTTACGTGCAATTGACTGTGCCCAAAACTGTTCCTCCAACTGATCATTGACCATTCTTTCAGGCATATGACCATGCCAATCTTTCATACCTTCTTGCCATAATGCCTCATAATTAATGGCTAATGGTCCTTTTCTTGTCATACAGGTACCTCTATATTCATTATTTCGTATACTTTTTTCATATCGAGATTAGCACGGACATGCTTTGCCAGCATATTGTAAGCGTCCTCTCTACGTTCTGCATCACTTTTTACATCGCTCGGTAAAGTAGCGAGCCCTTTTTTCACGCGTATGTCATTGACAAGCTGTCGTGTAAAGGTACGATTATGGAATAAGCCGTGGAAATATGTTCCGATAACTTGATCATCAACACTTACTGCCCCATCCCCTCGACCATCCGCAAGTTGTAAAAAAGGTGAAACCTCGTCTCGTAAAATTTTTGTACGTCCAAGGTGAATCTCATAGCCAGTAAACGTATCTTTTCCTCTTGTTCCTGTCATTTGAACAGTTTTTTTATCGCCAACAAAAACAGTTTCCATCGGCAATAAACCTAAACCTTGCGCTGAATCGCCATTCCCTTCTACTGCATCCGGATCTAATAACGTTTCGCCAAGCATTTGGAAGCCACCACAAATGCCAATAATTTTTGTGCCGTGTTCACGTAAATTAGTTATCGCTTGGTCGAAGCCTTGTGCCTTTAACCACGCTAAATCATCTATTGTACTTTTGGTTCCAGGTAGTATAAGTAAGTCAGGCGTACCAAGCTCATTGACATTGCCAATTAAACGTACACCAACCTCTGGCTCATCGAAAAATGGATCAACATCCGTAAAGTTTGAAATGCGCGGCAAGCGAATCATAGCCACATCCACTGAGAATTCCCCAGGCTTTGGCTTTTTAAAGCGTAAGGAAGATAGTGCTAGCGAATCCTCAGCCTCAATATTGACATCTACATACGGCACAACACCAAGTACAGGAATACCAGTTTCTCGCTCTACCCATTCAATACCATCATCTAGTAGTTCACGCATCCCTCTGAATTTATTAATGATTAGTCCCTTTACACGTGCCCGTTCAGCATCGTCAAGTAATGCAAGTGTTCCAACAATCGATGCAAATACCCCACCCCGATCAATATCAGCAACTAGCACAACAGCTGCATCTGCTAGATGAGCCATGCGCATATTTGCAATATCACGATCCTTTAAATTGATCTCTGCAGGGCTTCCCGCTCCTTCAAGTACAATAACATCATATGTATTTTGTAAAGTTCGTACCGACTTTTCAACGATCGGCATCGCTTCTTGTACGAATTGATTACGATAGCTTTTGGCATCCATATTTAAAAAATGCTTACCATGAACAATCACTTCCGATACCATATCCTGCTTCGGTTTAAGCAATATAGGATTCATATCCGTAGTTGCGACAACACGTGCCGCCTCAGCTTGTACCCCCTGTGCGCGACCAATTTCTCCGCCATCATGAGTTACAAACGAGTTAAGGGCCATATTTTGCGATTTAAACGGTACTACCTTTAGCCCATCATCCGATAAAATACGGCATAGCGCAGTACAAATCATACTTTTTCCAACATCAGAAGCCGTTCCTTGAATCATAATAGATTTTGCTGGCATAGTCTTTTTCCTCCGTATTTATAGTTAAAGCGCGGGAGCAGACTTTACTTCGCGGGTGTTTCCCTGCAAAACGCAGGGATTCTGCTTCGGGCCGCGGGTATTTCATCACAGATCACGGGTATTCTACCTCGTTCCGCGGGTATTTCACCACAACGCGCGGGTATTCCGCCTCGTTCCGCGGGTATTTCTCCAAAGCGCGGGTATTCTGCCTCGCTCCGCGGGTATTTCATCACAAATCGCGGGTATTCCGCCTTGTTCCGCGGGTATTTCACCACAACGCGCGGGTATTCCGCCTCGCTCCGCGGGTATTTCTTCAAAGCGCGGGTATTCTGCCTCGCTCCGCGGGTATTTCATCACAAATCGCGGGTATTCTGCCTCGTTCCGCGGGTATTTCACCACAAATCGCGGGTATTCCGCCTCGCTCCGCGGGTATTTCTTCAAAGCGCGGGTATTCTACCTCGTTCCGCGGTTATTTCTTCAATGCGGGTATTCTGCTCCGTTCCGCGGGTATTTCACCACGACGCGCGGATATTCCGCCTCGTTCCGCGGGTATCCCCCCACAACGCGCGGATATTCCCCCGACGCACGAGCATCATTAGAATTCTAGGCCTTTAACTGCTGGAATTCCTTCGTCATAATAGTGCTTGGTCGCATCGATGGTTGATACTAAATCTGCCATCGCGATAAGCGCTGGATTTGCGCTACGTCCTGTTACTACTAAATGCATTGTAGACGGACGTTGTTTAATGGCTTCAATGACTTCGGCTAATGGTAGCACATCATCGATTGGGAATTTTGTAATAGCCAGTGCATTGTTGAGCTCGTCTAATACGAGTAAATCAATACTGTCGTCTTGCAAGGCCGCTTTTGTTTTCTTCCATGCCTTTGCTAACGCAGCACGATGCTCTTCTGGTGTTTTTGTCCAAGTAAAGCCGATTCCCATTTGCTCCATTTCTACGCCAAGCTTACGAAGAGCAATTTGCTCTCCGTATGTACGCTCTGGTGATTTAATAAATTGCATATATCGTACATTTAGGCCTCGACCAACTGCGCGCAGTGTGACGCCTAGAGAAGCCGTTGTTTTGCCCTTCCCTTCACCTGTATAAACTAAAAACAAGCCTTTTCTAGCCATTGTTCAAGCCTCCCTTAAAGCCATGTTGTTTTTTCTTCAAATGGGGTACGTTTTTTGTCTTTAAGTTCCTGCTCTTCTGGATAGCCAATAAAGATTGTACCTACTACTTTTTGTGATTCACTTGCGCCAATAAATGCATGCATACGCGGGTCATGAACTAGCCCTACACCGCGTGTACGCCATACGAAGCCAAGCCCTAGCTCTTCTGCAGCAAGCCACATGGACATGATGGCACTACATACAGCAAAGACATTATCTTCTGTCGCATCAGTATCATCTTCCACAATATCTGCCGTAACAACGATGGCAACTGGTGTTGTTTGAACGACTTTTAACGAGCTTTCTACTAAATTTGGCTTTGTTGGGAATCGCTCCTGTAAATAAGCACTTGCCATCTCCTCATAGCGTTTCATTGCGTCGTCTTGAATTATATAAAAATGCCAAGGCTCACGCATACGGTCATTTGGAGCATAAGTGGCTGCTTGTAAAATTTTCTCGATTTTCTCTTTTTCAACAGGCTGTGTTGTGTAATCGCGAATCGCTCGACGATTTTTTAAAGCCTCAATTACTGTCATGTTGTTTCCTCCCTATGCTCAAATTTATGATAAAGTAAGTCCTTGTTCTTCAAACCATTGAATTTTCTCGCGTACTTTGACGACCTCGCCAACGACAATCATGGAAGGATTATGATAGCCTTCACGTTCAATAATGCTAGCAATTTCCTCAAGTTTCCCTGTAATGGTACGCTGTTGATCTGTTGTTCCCCACTCAATAACTGCTACTGGGGTAGTTGGTTTACGACCATTTTCGATGAGCTTTTTGGAGATATACGCAATATTGCCAACACTCATATAAAAGGCAACTGTATCGATACCTGTTGCTAGTGCAGACCAATTTAAAAAGTCCTGTCCTTTTTCCTCACGGCTATGTCCCGTTACGAGCGCAAAGCTTGTGGCAAAGTCTCGGTGTGTTACAGGTATACCTGCATAAGCTGGAGCAGCTATTCCTGCTGTAATACCAGGGACGATTTCATAAGCAATACCATGATTTTTTAAAATTTCGGCTTCCTCTGCACCGCGACCAAAAACAAATGGATCGCCACCCTTTAAACGTGTGACAATTTTGCCTTCCTGCGCTTTTTCGACAAGTAATGTATGAATCTCATCTTGAATGAGGTGATGCTTACCAGGTAATTTACCACAGTACACAAGCTCAGCATCTTTTTTCACAAACTCTAACAATTTTGGATTCACAAGACGGTCATACGCAATGACATCAGCCTTTTGAATACACTCTAGCCCGTACACTGTAATGAGCTTTGGATCTCCTGGCCCAGCTCCAACTAAATATACTTTTCCGTCTTTCATCGCGCTTCTCCCATCAGTAATTGTTGTAAATAAGCCTCACGTCTATCAATCTCTCCACTGCGCGTCCATTCTAGTAAGCTCGGTTCAAGTAATGATTGTAATGCTGCACGTCTTTGTGGACCTTTTTCAAACTTAGCAGCAATCATTAAACGCGCTTGCTGTAGGAAGCATACATAATCATCATAAACGTCATCAAATTGCTCTTCGAGGTCCGCTTTGATTTTACGCGCTAATGCTGGACTGGCACCTGACGTTGATACAGTTAACACTAATGGACCACGGCGTACTGTCGCTGGTGTAATAAAGTCACTCTCCGCCTGTGCATCTGCCCGATTGATCAGCTGCCAATGCTGCGCTGCCTCTTGTACAGCTTCATTTACTGTCGTATCATTTGTTGCCGCAATGATGAGTATTGCATCATCTAAATCACGTGGCTCAAACGCTTTTTCACGCCACGTAATTTGACCTGATTCAGCAAGTGGTAGTAATGAGTCATCAAGGGTAGGACTAACAACAACAATATTCGCTTTAGCTGGGAGCAGTGAAGCTACCTTCTGTGTTGCAACGTGACCTCCACCAACAATTACTACAGTTTTATATTCAACATTAATATGAATAGGAAAATAATTAGTCATGATTTTTCACCTTCTTACAAGCTGTTAACCAGTTGTCAACAAGCTTTGGGTTAGATACAAAATGAAAATGTGTATAGCCAGCCACTAGATTTCCTGCTTGGTAGCCCTCTTGTTTGTTACCAAATCGACCTTTCGTTTGGTAAGCTGGTGTGTTATGTGTGCCGCTATATTTTGAATAGTGGAATTCATGTCCCTTTGCTTCTTCATCTGTACCAATTAAAAAATTATTTTGTGTGCCAAAAATTTCACGGTAACCGAGAGCCGCTAGCTTTGTTTGCATCGCTACCTCACCTGGAATAATACCTACCATGTCATAACGGTCACCATTACTATTCGTAATAGCCTCTGTCAAATACATGAAGCCTCCACACTCGGCTAATGTCGGTAGACCTTTGGCAATTGCTTCACGAATAGATTTTTTCACATCGGAATTTTCCGCTAATATATCAGCAAATTCCTCCGGGAAGCCCCCACCTATATACAAACCGTCAGCTTCAGCTGGAACAGGTTCATTCGCCAGAGGTGAGAAAAATTGTAGCCTAGCTCCTTTTGCACGTAACAATGCCAAATTTTCTTCATAATAGAAGTTAAACGCAGCATCCTTTGCTACAGCAATGCAAATATTTTGAGACGATTGTTCCACAAATAATTGCCCTGATTCTTGTAAAACAGGAGCCTTTGTTAACTCAAGCAATTTGTCTAAATCAATCGTCTCTGTCATTAAAGAGCCTAGCTTATCAAAAAATGTATCGAGTTCTCCCCGTTCAATCGCTGGCACTAACCCTAAATGACGACTAGGAATATCTATTCCTTCCTCACGCTTCAAGTATCCGATAACAGGGATACCACACTCCTGCTCAATGGCAGCCTTCGCAATCTCATAATGCCCGACACTTCCGACTTGGTTAGCAATAACGCCAACGATAGTAGGTTTGTCAGATAGTAATTGGAAACCTTTCACAACCGCCGCTACACTTCGTGCCATACTTGCACAATTGACAATTAAAATAACTGGGCTCTCTGTTACAACACTAATGTCTGCCGCAGAGCCAGCATCAGATAACGGACTTTTTCCATCATAAAAGCCCATAACGCCTTCAATAATGGAAACATCTGCATCCATACTCGCACGCGCGACAATATCACGCACTGCTTCATGGGAAAACATCCAGCTATCAATATTACGCGATACTCGTCCTGTAACAGCAGTATGATAGGTAGGATCAATATAGTCGGGGCCACATTTAAAGCCCTGCACAATTTTGCCCTTTTCTTGTAATGCTTTCATGAGTCCAATGGTAAAAGTCGTTTTACCAACTCCACTGCCAGTACCAGCAAGTACAAAACGATTTGTTTGCATAGGCTTCCTCCTTAAAATGTAAATCTAGCAACGGAGATTGTAGCATTGCCCGATTTTTTCTTCTGTAGCACAAGCGACTCCACCTGCGCATAACGCATCGCTGCAGGCTCACTCACGCCGTATGCTCCTGTATATTTAAACACTGTTTCTGAAGGTGATGGGAAATCAATTTCATTTAATTCAGCTGGTGAATACGTTACAAATTCCCAGTCATATTTCTTTGTTACCTCAAGGAAGCATTGCTCATCTTTCTTTAGATCAATCGTACATAGTGCTTTAACACTTTTTTTCGAAAGTTTCAGCTCTGCAAGGGTTTCATCAATAACTTGCTCAATTTCTTCCACCGATGTCCCACGATTACAGCCCATGCCAAGCACAACCGATTTTGGTCGATAAATAACACCATTTTCAAGAAGTACTTCTTCTTCAGGTTCTATGATGCGATCTGTAATAAGCAATGTCGCATGTGGTTTCGCTTCAATCGCAGCATGCGTTGACGAATAAATTTTAATTTGCTCAGGCATTGGTGTATCACGCATCCACCAGTCGCGCTCACCCGTTTCTTGAACGATTGCGACATGCTCCTCGTTAACAACAGAAGCACTTACTGGTGTTAGTTTATCCGCACTGTCCCATACCCAGCCAAAACGTGCACCGAATAAATCAACAGGGATCGTCTTTTGCACATCTGAAGCTGTTGTTATAATTGGATTAGCTCCAAGTGCTGCAGCTACTTCATGTGTCAGCTCATTGGCTCCGCCTAGATGTCCAGATAACACACTAATAACATTTTCACCACGGTCATCAATGACAACAACGCCTGGATCTGTCTTTTTATCCTTTAATATCGGTGCGATCATGCGTACAACTGCACCGAGTGAAATGATTAAAATTAAACCTTTATATTGCTTAAACAAGGTTGGCAGCAGCAAACGCACAGTACCTGTAAACATTTGTATATGCTTTTCTGCTTCATCGCCCTGCTCAAATTTACTCATGTAATATAAATCGCTCGCCGCAAAAGTATGCTGCAAGCGACGTCCAAGTTGAACACCATGCTTAGTGATGGCTACAACAGCATAAGAATTTCGTTGCTCAACTTCTGGTAAGACACCCTCTTGTAACTCAATCACTCGTCTTCACGCCTTTTCTAAAGCCATGTGTAAAGGTAGCATCATATAATTTCGAACGATATTGATCCTTATCATGAATAGTCGGATCTAATGCCCAGCCAGCTAAAATCATCGCATGCTTACGAATACCATTCACACGCATTGCTTCATCCAGTTCAATTAATGTTGTACGTACGATTTTTTGATCTGGCCAAGAAGCTCTTTGAATAACAGCTACTGGTGTATCATCAGCCCAGCCTGCACTCTGCAATTCTTTTACGATTTTCTTCGTTAGCGTTGCACTTAGGAATAATGCAATTGTACAGTGGTGACTCGCTAAATCGCGTAGCTTTTCAAATTCCGGCACAGGTGTACGTCCTTCGGCACGCGTTAAAATAAGCGTTTGTGTTAAGTCAGGAATTGTTAATTCTGCCCCGATTGCCGCTGCAGAAGCGAAGACAGAGCTAACACCAGGAATCACCTCGTAGCCAATGCCTTCTTTTTTTAATAGGGCCACTTGCTCCATGATCGCGCCATACATAGCAGGGTCTCCTGTATGCATACGAGCAACTACTTTACCCGCATTGACGCGATCTACCATGACCGCTACCATTTCCTCTAAATGCATACCAGCTGTACGGATAACCTCCGCATCTGGCTTTGCTTTTGCAATAAGATCTTCATTTACTAACGAATCTGTATACATGACAACGTCCGCTGTTTGAAGCATATGTAAACCTTTTACTGTAATTAAATCTGGATCACCAGGACCAGCGCCGACAATATATATTTTCTTCATTATTTTCGCACCACCATTAACGTTAAATATTCTAAATCAACACCGTCTAGCTCGCGCACATCCCAAATAACCTCCTCGTCAGACGTTACCTTTGTTACGACAGATGCCTTATCAAGTAAATCTAAATCACGTAGTACCTCAAGCATTAAATCAATAACCTTCGCTACTTTTATGAACACCACTGCATCGTGACTTTCAATCGCTTCACGCATTGCATCATAGTCATCGTAGGCAGGTACGATGGCAACACGGTCATCACCATCTGCCAGCGCAATTCCTAAACGTGATGCCGAACCATTGAATGAAGAAATACCTGGAACTGTTTGAATTTCAACATCTGGATGCATGTCCTGCATAAGCTTCATCATATGGATGAACGTACTATATAATAGTGGGTCTCCCTCTGTTACGAATGCGACGTCTTTGCCTTCTTTTAATTTTCCATAGACAAGTTCAACAGATTTTGTCCATTCACGTTCTAAAACAGCCTCATCCTTAGTCATTGGGAATACTAGGCCAAGCATATCCTTTTCTTCTGGATTTATGTAAACATCTACAATTCGATGTGCATAGCTTTTACTGCCTTTTAACTTTTTTGGATACGCAATAACAGGCGACTCCTGAATGACGCGGAAAGCTTTAACTGTAATTAACTCTGGATCGCCAGGACCTACGCCCAAGCCATATAAAATACCAAGATTACTCATGATTTTCTTCCTTTCGATATGCAGAAATAATATAAATTGGATTTAATGGGACAAAACGTGTCATATCTAAAATTGGTTTACTGCGCGCAAGCTGTGCCTGTAATATGTCAACAGCAAAGCCACAAGCCTTAAACGCTTCGACTGCCTTATATAAATTTTCAATGGTTGCAGCGTTCA
Source organism: Lysinibacillus sp. fls2-241-R2A-57 (assembly GCF_030209535.1). Lineage (NCBI taxonomy): Bacteria > Bacillati > Bacillota > Bacilli > Caryophanales > Bacillaceae > Lysinibacillus > Lysinibacillus sp. fls2-241-R2A-57. Next base: position 15,932 of record NZ_JARVRU010000037.1, on the reverse strand, counting down.
ATACAATGCGACCATTTGGCTTCAATCGAGTACAGCACAATTGTAATAGCTCCACCATTTCGCCTCCTGTGCCGCCGATAAAAATCGCATCCGGATCAGGGAAGTTATCCAGTCCTGCAGGTGCTTTACTATGAATAGCTGTTATATCAACACGGAATTTCTGCTGATTTTGCAGGCAATTTTCTAAATCAGGTGCATTTTTCTCCACCGCATATACTTGACCTTCTGGTGCAAGCTTACCAGCCTCAATCGCCATAGACCCTGTGCATGTACCTACGTCCCAAACGATGCTATCCTTTTGTAGCTGCATCGCTTGTAAACTTAAGACACGAATTTCTTTTTTCGTAATAAGCCCTTTATCCGGCTTACGCTGTGAGAATTCTTCATCATCGATACCGAGCGTATAGCGTTTCGGTTCTGATATTTGTTTTAATATTACGACATTTAAAGGAGAAAAGTCTGTAGTCTCTAATTCATCAAGAGAATACGAGCCACATTTTTCATTAATGCCCTGTAAATTTTCTGCTACAAATGTGCTGTATTCTGTCATACCAAAATGCTTTAAATAGCGTGCTAGCTCATTAGGATTATTATCAGCATCTGTTAAAAGGGCCACTTTCTTTTTCCCATCAATACGTTGCGCCAAGCCTTTCATAGAGCGTCCATGAATACTTGTGACATAAGCATCCTGCCAGCTTTCTCCCATCTTCGAAAAAGCAAGCTGTACCGAGCTCATATATGGGTAAACCTCAATGTCTAGCTTTTTCGCTAAATACCCACCGATTCCGTAAAATAATGGATCACCCGACGCTAGAATAACAGTATTTCTTGTTTCTGCAGATAATCTTTCAACAAGCGCTGTAAGACCACCTTTAATCAATATTTTTTCTCCAGTAAAGCTCGGGAAAAATTCTAGAACACGCTCCCCACCAACAAGTACCTCACAGTCTTCAATCCACTGTACATATTGCGGTAGTAAGCTTTCTTGTCCGTTATCCCCGATCCCAATCAATTTCATCGATCGATGCAATGTCATCAGCCCTTCCTAATAATTGTCCCTGCATCGAATAGATCGATGTGGAAAGCGTTAAACCGCCTCTAACATGATGTAATGAAGAATAGCAACAAGCCTCACATAAACGGTGAAAGAAAGCATCATAGCCCTTCTCTGCCATAATTTCGCCGACTTGCGAAGCAGTATTGGCCTCGCGTACCTCAGCTACGGTCACTTCATCTGCACCAATATCCACTGCTAATTGTGCTAAAAAGTTAAAATCAATCGGAGCACTTTTGGAATGTACCATCATGACCCCTTGTGCCACCTTCGAAAATTTACCCATCATACCAACTAGTGAAACTTGTTTAATACCAAGTCGTTTACAATGCTTTAATGTAAAGCCAACAAAGTCGCCCATCTCTATAAACGCTTCCTCTGGCAAATGCGGATACTGTGCCATCCCAAATTTTTCACTGCGTCCACCAGTAGTCACGACTAAATGTTCACAACCAGCTGCCTTTGCAACACTGATAGCTTGAACGATACTTGCCATATAAGCGGAACTTGAAAAAGGCACGACGGTTCCCCTTGTGCCTAAAATGGAGATGCCTCCAATAATACCAAGTCGCCCATTTAACGTTTTTTTTGCAATTTCCTCACCTTCAGGGACAGAAATCACTACATTGACTCCTCTGTCAATTTCAAAATCGTCAAGCACACCCTGTACAGTACTATGAATCATCTTCCGTGGCACAGGATTAATCGCTGCTTCGCCAACAGGTACTGGTAAGCCGGGCTTTGTTACGCGCCCGACACCAATCCCTCCGTCTAAATGAATGCCCGGTGTGTCTGCCCAGCTCACTGTACCAATAATAAGTGCCTTATGTGTAGCATCTGGATCATCACCAGCATCTTTAATCGTTTCACAACTTACAGCATTATTCTGAAATGTACATTTTTCTATCGTAAAGGTTGCATCTCGCCCAATCGGCAAATGAATTGTACTTGTTTCTTGCTCTTCATTTGAAATTAAGGCCAGTAATGCAGCCTTCGTTACAGCAGTTGCACAGGCTCCCGTTGTATAACCGTGACGCATGTCCTTGGGATCCTTTTTAGGCTTCCGCTCCATTATTTTTTCGCCTGTTCATCCGCTAAAAGTGAAACAGCATTCAATGCGGCAACCGTCACTGTACTACCGCCTTTACGACCAACATTTGTAATATACGGAATACCTTCTAGTTTCAACAGCTCTTCCTTTGACTCAGCAGCAGAAACGAAGCCAACTGGCATACCAATAATTAAATCTGGTTTCGCTAAGCCTTCTTTAATTAAACGAATTAATTCAAGCAATGCTGTCGGTGCATTACCAATTGCATAAATACCACCTTTATGTAATTTAGCAGCCTTTTGCATAGAGATAATCGCACGCGTAGTGCTTTGTTTTTTCGCTTCAATTGAAACGTCTTCATCTGCAATATAGCAGTGTAAATCGCCACCATGCTTTTGGAAGCGTTTTTTCCCTGAACCACTTTCAATCATTTGCACATCTGCAATGACATGGCGACCTGCAAGAATTGATTTAATACCTGCTTCAATCGCTCCTGGTGTAATAATAACGCTACGTCCTAGTTCAAAGTCAGCAGAAGCATGAATGATGCGGCGTACAATTTTCCACTCGTCTTCTGAGAAATTATGCTCGCCCATTTCCTCTGCAATAATTGAAAAACTGTAATCGTAAATTTTATCTGGGTCTACTGTTAATGGTTTGAAATCTGTTTTAAAGTCCATCTGGATTGCCTCCTAAAGTGTGTTTTGTACAGCTTGTACTACATCTTCGAATGTAGAATATTGCTGTCCGTATTTTATATTTGGTCTTGCAATTAAAATCGTTTCAATGCCACATGCAAGGGCAGCGTCTAGCTTTTCATCCACCGAGCCTACCTTGCCGCTTTCTTTCGTAATCATCAATGTCACATCATATTGACGAAACAGTGCTTCGTTTAATTCCTTTGAAAAAGGACCTTGTATCGCAACGATATCTTTTTGTGCCACACCAAGTGCTTCACATTTTTCCATATTATCGAGTCGAGGAAGCATGCGCGCGATCACTCGCGTATTTTCTAAGCCATGTAATACCTTTGTAAAGGTCGCTAAGGTTTTACTGCCCGTCGTCAGCATGATAACACCACGTTTTTCAGCTGCTAACTGGGCAGCCTCCTCGTAATCTTTCACAACCGTAATAAGGGGATGTGCATAATGTTCATGGGCACGTTCATAGCGAATATACGGTACATTTGCTTGCTCCGCTGCTGCCATCGCATTTTTTGAAGCTTCTTCAGCAAATGGATGAGAGGCATCTACAACTAAACGGTACCCTTGCTCTGTGATAATCGTCGCCATTTCCTCAGCTGTTAATCGTCCGACTAAATGAGGAAGGCCCACTTCTGCAAGGCTTGAAGCGGCTGATTCAGTAACGACGGTTGCCGTCACAGCGTAACCCGCGGACTGTAATTCAAGTGCTAGATTCCTTGCATCACTCGTCCCTGCTAACATGAAAATCATTGCACCGGCTCCTCTTCATGGTGATGATCGTGGTCATGGTCATGGTCATGGTCATGGTCGTGATTGTGGTGTTCATGGTCATGGTCGTGATCATGGTGGTCATGTCCATGGTCGTGGTCATGATGGTGATGATGATGCGCATGACCATGCACCGCCGCATAAGCACGATAGTTTTCTAAATCTTGCATGCCTGTTGATGTACCATTCACAGCTTGCTCAATACGCTCTAATAACACATTTTGCAAACGCTCATGATAGCCAAAATAGTTGGCAATTTGAATATCACAGTCAGGATATTTTTCGTTAAACTTCTTACACATACCATTCATACGTTCCATGAGGATACCTGTGAATAAAAAGTACGGTAGCATAATGATTTTTTTAGCACCAAGCTTCACACAGCGCTCAATACCTTCTTCAACACGAGGATCTGTCACACCCATAAAGGCGCTTTCCACAAACTGAACCGGAAGTTTTTCCCACAACAGGCGTGTAATCTTATAAAAATCACCATTTGCAGATGGGTCACTACCGCCTCGTGCAATTAATAAAATGGCAGTATCCTTATGTTCTTCTTCCACATTGAATCCAATTTCTGCTAAACGGTCTTCTAAAATAGCAAATATTTCTTCATGGATTCCGATTGTTTGGCCATATGTGAACGTTATATTTGGATAATGCTCACGCGCATGTTCGATTTCTGCTGGAATATGCAGTTTTGAATGTCCCGCATGAAGAAGAATAATCGGAATAACATGCACCTCTGTAGCGCCCTTCTTCACACAGTTCGTAATACCTTCTTCAATGTTCGGCGAGGCAAACTCTAAAAAACATGTTTCTACTAAAAAACTCTCATCAATACGAGGTGTCATTTGCTCGATAAACGTGCGTACCTCATCATTTCCTGCTGCTAAACGGCTCCCGTGGCCGACAAATAAAATTGCTTTCATCTCATTACCCCTCACTAGTCGCCGCATGGAGCTGGCTCAACTTTTATTTTTGAAGACATATCCTGATACGTAAAATGAAGTATCTTTTTCACACGTTTGAAGTATTTAAACAAACGTTCATTTGGATGTGCATTTGCTTTATACTCTTCGATAATGTCTGTAATTAGCGGTATAAGCTGCTCAGGCTCTAAGCCCTCAACAACAGGCTGGGCCGCATGTGCTGTACGGCCAACCGGCTTAGCACCAATAAAAACATCAAACTTACTTTTGCGATAAACAATCCCAATATCATCAAATACCGCTCGATAACATGCCATACCACAGCCGTTAAAACCAATATTTAACGTTTTCGGTAACGACATTCCCCCAAGCTTTTCTTGAATCTCTTCTGCATAAGGAATCGAATCGAACTTTTCTCCGTAACAGAAGTCACAAGCCTTTAACGAAAGCACGTCACCAATTGGTGCTAGTAAAAAGCCAACTTCACGAAGCTTTGCTGTAATCTCTTCAGGCGCAGCTGTTGGAATTTTCAAATGAATTTGATGGTCTGGTGTATACTCCATCGTGCCTTCCTCTCCAACAACTTCTGCTAAAGTCATCATTTGTTGAGGAGAAAAGAACTTATTGGCTACTCCTGGACTAACAGCTAATTCAAAAATAGATTCAATTTTTTGGTGAATAAGCTTGGGTGTTGCCTTCACAGCACTTGTTCCCTTCACCATCGCTAGTGCTGTTGTCGCCATTTCAAGTGATGACTTTTTTTTAGGCTTTGGTTCTGGTGTTATCGCTAAACTGGACTTGATTCGATTTGCATTAGGATCTGTCGCAAAATCATTACGCGCCTGTCCTGTTTCTTGATTCATTGCCCACGGTTCATTTTCTTCTTTCAGTCGTTGATGTGGTCGTAACGGTTGTTTTTCTTCGCCAAGTGTATATTTACGCTGATAACCACGTGGCGTAATCATTTTATTGTCGTAGAAGAACGTTGATGAATTTCCAATCACAACGGTTGTTAGCATACCAATATCGTGTTCTAGCATTTCTGCCAAAGTCGTCATTGTAATTTCCTGGCGTTCACGATACGCGCTTTTCACAAGTCCTACCGGCGTATCTGGAGAGCGATATTCTAATAAAATTCGTTGTGCCTCCACAATTTGTCTCGTACGACGACCACTCTTTGGGTTATAAAGAGCAATAACAAAATCCGCCATTGCGGCTGCTTCTACTCGTTTTGCAATTAAATTCCAAGGCGTTAAGTGGTCACTTAAACTAATCGTACAGGCGTCATGCATAATCGGAGCACCTAGTAAACTTGCACACGAATTGATAGCCGAAATACCCGGAACAATTTCTACCTCAACACCAGTTGCTTCCGTCCAGCCTAGCTCGATTAATACCTCATACACTAATCCCGCCATGCCATAGACACCAGCATCTCCGCTCGAAATAACAGATACGATACTGCCTGCCTCTGCTTGGCGGACCGCTTCCTGTGCACGTGAAACCTCTTCTGTCATACCGGTACTAATAATTGACTTTGCACTTACTAAATCCTGAATAAGTTCAACATAAGTTTTATAGCCTATGATCATATCACTTTGTTGTAGTGCCTCCACAGCACGAGTCGTAATATGTTTAAAATCTCCAGGTCCAAAGCCAACTACGAAAATCTTCCCTTTTTGCGACATTTTGTTACCCCTCTTTCACCTTTTCAATACCTTTAATGGCTGTTGTTTGTGCTGTACGCTGTAACGAACCTTCACGCAGTGTAAAGACATGCTCATTATGTAACGATTCGTGATTTAAATCTTGAACAAGTGCCCGCGCATGCTCTGTGGTCGGCACACGGTACCAATTCCCTTGAGGATAAGCGATGACAACACAAGCATCCTTACACCTACCATTACAGCGTGTCCTTGTCGTATGTATTTCCTTATCAATCGCCAGCAACTGAATTTCATCACGGATTGCCTGTGTAATTTCCTCTCCATCTTTTTTCATACAGCTACTGCCATTGCAAATAAAAAGATGCGTTTTCATCCCCTCTAAATTCCATGTTGTCATTGTTGTTCTCCCCTCATTTGCTTTTAGGAAAAAGAAAAAACCTTTACTCTAGACGAAGAGTAAAGGTTTTGTAGAAGCCAAATTAAAACGAATATATACAGGTACTCGCTCTCGCTTCAACTTCTCCCTCCGAAAAGTTTGCATGCATTTATCGCAATAAGCAGGTTTCCTGACTTAAGCTTCCTTTTACTTTCGCGCCTTCCCAAGTTTTCACTAGTGGCATTTGCGATTTCATCAGCTATTACAGTAGCGGGGGCTGTATCGGATTTTCACCGATTTCCCTATTATCTCGAAAATATTCGAGCACTTATTGACGTTTTTATATGAAATTGTATTTTTTATGTAATAGAAATCTGTCTCTATCATAGCTTATTTTTTTAAAATTTCAATATTTCTTTCTTAATTTGTGACATTTTTATTAATTATTCAGCAAATTTCCCCTAGAAAAAAGGGAAATTCCTCTTCTGTATTATCCGAATTTTCTACAATGCCCCTCAATTTAAAAAATTTTTCATAAAAAAGATAGCTTGTTTACGGAAATTCATGTTACACTTTGTCGTGAAATCTCACAACTTCATCTTTTTTCGGTGCGAATTGTTCATCAATTCGCTTAAAAGGGAAGCCGGTTTAAGTCCGGCGCGGTCCCGCCACTGTACTAGGGAGTTTTATAGATAATGTCACTGTCCAAAGGATGGGAAGGCCTATAAAACGTTGAACTAAAGCCAGGAGACCTGCCGAAAAATAAGTGATCGTTTCAACCTACGAGGATAGGTGTGCGCCTAGCAGATTAGATTTTTAATTACTTTTTTAGCTATGCACTTTTCCTGAATCGGAGAAGTGTTTTTTTATCTTCATTTTCATCTCAAGGTGGTAGATGCGTACAGATATGGTTCCGGTTGAGGAGCAAAACACCTATTTTATGGCAAGGTGAAATAATTTCGTTCGCACGCTAATTCGAAAATTTTAATGTAAGGAGGAGAGATTTTGAAATTCTCAGGTTGGAAGCTTAGTTATTTCTTACTGGCATTTTTATTCGTGCCAAATCGTGCATTTGCTATGCATATCATGGAGGGCTTTTTGCCGATTGAATGGGCAATTTTTTGGTGGGTCATTTCCATTCCATTTATTATTTTAGGATTACGTTCAATTCGCAAAACCATTGATGAAAATCCTGAAACAAAAATGATACTAGGTTTATCGGGTGCCTTCGCCTTTGTGCTATCAGCCTTAAAAATCCCTTCTGTAACAGGGAGTTGCTCGCACCCGACAGGAGTTGGACTTGGGACTGTTCTTTTTGGGCCACTAGCTATGAGTGTGATCGGGACAATCGTATTATTATTCCAATCTTTACTTTTAGCACATGGTGGACTTACAACTTTAGGGGCAAACGCCTTTTCCATGGCAATTGTTGGTCCTATTATTGCTTACTATGTTTTTAAAGGCTCACAAAAAATAGGGCTATCATTTTCCATAGCTGTCTTTTTAGCAGCAATGCTTGGTGACTTAGGTACATATGTTGTCACTTCTGTACAGTTAGCTCTTGCCTTCCCTTCTGAAGTAGGAGGATTTATGGCTTCATTCACAAAATTTGCTGGTATTTTTGCATTAACACAAATTCCTCTCGCTATTAGTGAAGGAATTTTAACAGTGATCGTTATGAACTTCTTGAAAAAATATAATTTGAGCGAACTAAAAGCATTACGTGTTTTCTCAGCAAAGGAGGCACACTAATATGAAAAAAAATTTACTGCTCCTAGCAATTGTTGTGTTTCTAGCAATCTTCCCTCTCTTTATCCAAAAAGGTGCAGAATTTGAAGGGGCTGATGGCCAAGCAGAAGCAGCGATTAGTGAAATTAACGCTGACTACGAACCTTGGTTTGAAAGCATATGGGAGCCACCGAGTGGTGAAATTGAAAGCTTATTATTCGCACTACAAGCTGCTATCGGCGCTGGATTTATCGGCTATTTTATCGGCTTAATGCGCGGCAAACATAAAGAAGGTTAAACGCTATGTTACTCATTGATAAGTATGCATATATGAATAAACTAGCGTCTGTTCATCCGCTAGAAAAAATGACGTTATCCCTGGGATTACTATTATTGTCGCTTATCATTAGAGATGAACGAATTTCACTCATTACATTTATTGTGATGAGTGCTTTTATCATTCTAAGCGCAAAAATTCCATTTAAATATTATGCAAAACTACTATTGCTACCAGGATTTTTTTTACTTTCAAGTTTAGTATCCATATTAATTTCTATAGCACCATCAACAAGCACGCTACCTGCTCACATATGGTCTTTCACTGTAAATAATTGGACAATTTTCGTCAGCAGTGCAAGCATAACGATAGCACAGCAGCTTTTTTTCATCGTCCTTGGCAGCACTAGTTGTTTGTATTTTTTAATTCTTACAACATCGGTACAATCAATTTGCTATGTTCTACGACAATGGCGACTTCCTGTTTTATTTGTAGAGCTAGTAGAATTAACGTATCGTTTTATTTTTATATTTTTAGACAGTATGCAAAAAATTCATCTTGCCCAGCAGGCTCGCTTAGGTTACCGCTCCCCTATGCAGTGGCTACGCTCCATATCAATGCTGATTGCAGCATTATTAGCAGAGCTGTTTCAACGAAGTCGTGAGCTAAACAATGCAATGGAAGCACGCGGTGGCGAAACTGTCTATTGGCAAGAGAATGTTACCTATTGCATGAAAAACTGGCTAGGTATTGCTGCTATCTTTATTTCCCTCATCATTTATGGAGGTTTTTTCTGATGACAGACTTTTACTTTGAACTAAATCAATTATCCTACGCTTATGCCGATGGAACTCATGCTTTAACAGATATTACACTCCAAATTCCAAAAGGGAAAAAAATCGCTTTACTTGGTCATAATGGAGCTGGAAAGTCAACGTTATTTCAGCATTTAAACGGCATTTTGAAGCCTACCACTGGAAATATATCCTTTTGTGGCAAAGAACTTAACTATAGTAGAAAAGCATTAAAAGAATTACGCCAACAGGTTGGTATTGTTTTTCAGGATGCAGACAACCAGCTTTTTTCAGGTACAGTTAAGCAAGATATTGCATTTGGACCTTTGAACCTTGGTTGGACGACTGAAAAAATTGAAGAGAAAATAGCATGGGCTGTTGCTCAAACTGAAGTTGAACCATTACTCGATAAACCGATCCATTTTTTGAGTGTTGGACAGAAAAAACGTGTGGCAATGGCTGGAGTTCTAGCGATGGAACCATCTGTTTTATTATTAGATGAACCAACAGCTGGACTAGACAATTATTATGTTGCACAAGTTTTACAGTATTTAGCTAAATTAGAGAATGGTGAACGTACTATTTTACTAGCAACGCATGATATCCCATTAGCCTATGAATGGGCAGATCAAATAATCGTAATGGAAGCTGGGAAAATTATTTATAATGGAGACCCTGTTGAATTGTTCTATCAAGAAGAGTTACTTGAACGGGCCCATCTCGAACGCCCATGGGTCTTTGACATGACGATTGCCTTGCAAAAGAAGAAACTATTTGAGAAAAACATTACAATGCCCCGTTCAAAGGGAGATTTACAAAGACTAATTGAGCAGCTTTAAGACGATGCTTTAAGGTTATAACATTTCTTGGACTATAGTTGCGTTTTTAGCTCATCACCAAAAGTTGTGGATGACATTTGTTAAAATATATGCCCTGTATATTAGGTGATTGGAGTGTCAAGTTTCGCCGCTAACCAAGCGAACTTCGCCGCTAAAGCACCCTGTTCCGACGCTATCTAAGCGATTTTCGCCGCTAAAGCACCCTGTTCCGACGCCAACCAAGTGAACTTCGCCGCTAAAGCATCATGTTCCGCCGCTAACTAAGCGGCAGCGACAAATGTTTTATCTGTGCGAAAGCCAAAGCGTCCAGTCGGAACGGAAATCAACCACTCGTCATAGTGATGATTCATAGATTTTACATAAAGGAAAAATATAGATTGGTACTTTTGGAAAAATAACGACTTATTTACGAAACTTTTCTATCAGTCATCCGTATTAGTATAGATGTAACTTAAATCAACACAATCAAGGAGGTCATACAGTTGAAGAACTGGAAGAAAAAATCATTTGCTATAGTAGCATCTGCTGCACTAATGGTTCCTACTGCTTCTGCCTTTGCTGAAACACCACAAAAAGCAGAGAAGAACCCAGAGTCAGTGAAAGTAGCAAACAATCAGAAACAAACCGAAAAGAATCAAAAAGAATGGATTAGTCAGGATACAATTATCGTCAAGCACTCTGGTCTTGATAAGAATGTGCATAAAAAAATTGGCGCGAAAGTAATCCGCTCTATTCCTTCTTTAGGTTACGATGTTATCCAACTTAACAAGGGAGTAACTTTAGAAAAAGCAGTTTCATATTATGCAAATCAAAAAGGGGTTAAAAATGTTTCTCCAAGTTACATGTATCATTCCTTCGACACTGGCGTAGATCCAAAGAAAAATGATATGTATCATTTAAATCTGCTTGAAATTGATAAGGCCCTAGAATTAGCAGGCAATAATGAAGTAAAAGTTGCGGTTATCGATTCTGGTGTAGATTTTAAACATCCAGATTTAAAATCTCAAGTGCTTCCACCATATAATGCAGCAGCACCTGCCAATACTACTTCTACTGGTGACCATGGAACACATGTAGCAGGTATTATTGGAGCGGCAAAAGACAATGCTGTAGGAGGACATGGGGTTAATCCAAATGCTAAACTTATGCCAATTGATGTATTCAATGGAAAAGCTGGTGCCAATGATTTCGTCATTGCCCAAGGTATACTTTACGCTATTGAGCAAGGCGCTGATGTTATTAACATGAGCCTTGGTGGCTATGGAGAATCTCCACTAATGAAGGACGCTGTTCAGAAAGCTATTGATCATGGAATTACTGTTGTAGCGGCTGCAGGAAATGAATCCACAGATAATTACTCCTTCCCTGCTTCATACGAAGGTGTTATTAGCGTAGGTTCTACAAATGATCGAAACAAACTATCAAGCTATTCAAACTATGGTCCATCAGTTGACCTAGTAGCTCCAGGTGAAGATATATACAGTACTGTTCATGATCAGAAAAAAGGATCATCCTATGTGAAATTTAGTGGGACATCGATGGCATCTCCTGTTGTTGCAGGTGTAGCGTCTCTACTAAAATCAAAATATCCAAATTTAAAGCCTAATGAAATAGAAGCTATTCTCGAAATGACAGCAAAGGATTTAGGTGACAAGGACTATGATCTTACATATGGACATGGCCTCGTTAACCCTGTGAAAGCATTACAGTTTGATATAAAAAATCTACCTAAACAGTATTCAGAAACAAAAGAAGAGCGTATAAAAAACGCAAAAGTCCTCAAAAAGAATACACTAAATACAGAAAAAGGTGAATTCAAGCAACCGGACGAAAAGAAATGGTACAAGGTTGATCTGGAAGCAAAAGAATATGCGCAACTGACATTAAAAGGTGCAAACAAATATGATTATGCATTTGATTTGTACTTCTACCCTGAAGGTAACAACGGGGAAGTAGAACCAATCAACGTGAATGATGTTCGCGTAGGAAAGCAAGAAGGATATTTATATAAAGCAGATCAAAAGGGAACCCTTCTTGTCGGAGTAAAGGATCATAATGGCAGCTACGACTTAAAGGGCAAATCTAACTACATCTTCACAGCTCAAACAACGAAAGAATTACCAATTGATGCATTAGAAATGGACAAAATGGAGAAGATCGGAAAATTCCCATTCAGTACAGCAGGGAAAAACTATACCCTACTTTCTAAAGATCAGCAAAGTGACAAAGATTACTTTACATTTTCAGTAAAAGAACCAACGACACTGAAATTTGATTTATCTGGTATTCCAGGTGTTACAGCATCTATGGAACTTTATCTAAAAGAAGACTTAGATAATGTACCAGCAAAACAAGTCGATACTGAGGAAGTAGAAAAGGCCTATCCACTCCAAGCATCGTACGGCACAGGTAAAGGCGAAGAAGTAAGCCTTATTGTCGATGCTATGCCTGAAGAAGAGTATGTACTAAGCGTATCCAATGAAAACGGAAACGATTTCTCACTTGGAATGTTCTTTAGTGGCGGTATTGATACGAAAGAAAATATTAGTGAATCAATTATTCCTTACACATTAAAAGGAGCAACTGTTACCGTTCCTAAAGATGAAGACGGGCTTCCATTAATGGAGGAAATGCCAGAAGAAAACGTACAAAAAGATCAGTTACCTTTAACTGAAAGTAAAATAACAAAACGCAATGAAATAGATGATTTAATGACTATGCTCATGAATCCAGATGCAATGGAAAATCCAGAAAACGTGGATGCAATTATGGAGCATGCGATTCGTTTTGATATTGGTAAAGATCAAAAAGCATACTTCCAATCAGAATATGATACAGATTACTTCTTATTTAAAGCTAAAGAAGACGGCGTATATGGTTTCAACATTAAAAAAGGTATGAATCAAATGCCATCTGGTACTGTATTTGAATATGATGAAGAAACAAAAGAATTATTACCAATCTCTTCATTATCAAATGATTTAGGGCTAATGAGTCTATTCCTTGGATCAAAAAGTGATGAAAACGAAGCAAAAACGATTGCATTGAAAAAGGACAAAACCTATGTTGTAAAAGTTGGTAATCTCGGTGGCCGTTCTACAGAACCATATACACTTAAAACTAGTAAAGTGGCAGCTATTCCAGAAGGTCATAATAAAGCAAATAATACAGAAAAAACAGCTCAAAAGATTCAACCTGGTACTAGCTATAAAGATTATCTAGTTTATCATGATGATACGGATTTCTACTATTATAAACAACAAGGCAAAGATGAAGTCATGAGCCTTCTTGTTTCTTCCGTACTACTTGCAAATGAACAGCTAGATAAATTACCTAAAGAGCTACAAAACAACTTAAAATTCTCAGGCTCCATTATTGAAGACACAAATGGTAATATGGTAATTGATCCAAAAGAAATGGCAACAGAACTTCCATTTGGTCAACCTGAAAATATCTTTGAATTACTACTCGGTATATCGGGTACAACAGATGTAAATACTTCATTTAAAGCGAAAAAGGATCACGGTTATTTTATTGTTGTTAACGGCATGAAACTTGGACAAGTATCAACCCAACCATATAATTTAACATTGGTTGATCATACAAAAGTAGATGAAGATGCAGACTCCAAGTTAGTGAATGGTGTACCTTCAAAACTATCTACGCTTACGAAAAAAGACGATAAATGGGTAGCGGCTCAGTATTTAAATGCAGGTGTTCCATTTGGTGATAAGGACTACTTTGAATTTAACAATGACCGCAAACGCGATGTGCTCTTCTCTCTACAAACAGAAAAAGCACTCGATGGCGTTATCCGTATTATTGATGCAAAAGGAAAAACAGTAGAAACCTTAGATCTTTACGGAGCAGGAGATGCTGAAGTAGGTTCAGTTGAACTGGATGAAGGAACATACTATATTGAAGTAAGTGAAGCTGACGGCAAAGCAAGTACACAACCATATACACTTGAAATAAAATAACTTGAAAGTTTATCCCCTAGATGATGAAAAATCTAGGGGATATCTTTATCACGATCGACCGTGATGGATGAGATACTACTTCTTAACTAAAATACTTTACATAATTACAGTATTGGTCTTGTTTCATATTAAGATTCTCATATAGCTTCCTTGCATTAACATTATCCGTTGCCGTTTGAAGCGTCACATAGCGAGCATATTGCTGCTCACAATATTGAAATACTTTTTCCATCAGTGCCTTGCCCACCCCTAGGCTTCTAGCATCTTCTTTTACAAAAATATCATTTAATATGTATGCACGCTGTAAGGCAATGGACGAAAATGTCGGATATAATTGTGCAAAACCAATTGTATGTCCATTTTCTACAGCTACAAAAATAATGGATTCTTTTAAGACCATTCGTAATTGTAAAAATGCCTTCGCACTACTTACATCTGAATCAATTCCATAAAACTGGCGATATTCGTCAAAAAGCACAGTTAGCTCCTCTAGCTCATTCATTGTTGCTTGAAATATTTCCATCCTATTCTCCCCTTGTGTCTACTCATGATCGTCTAAAATTATGAATCTAGTTTTCATTATAAAGGAAATAATGGAATAAATAAAAGAATATCCATCATATTCAAGCAAGAGTTACTTTAGCATGATTTTCAGCTAAAAGTTCGGCAACGTAATGATTTGCCCAATATCTTCAGCTTCTATTCCGTCTCTTACCCAATGCGCTTGGAGCTGCTCGTCTTTATTACTTCTACAATGAACGGCCAACGCTTTTCCAATCATTAGTCACATGGTTTGTATCACAGCATTGGTGATGAATATCTTCAGCACCATCTACATCGGTCCTAACATTCAACATCAATACAAGAAGGTTTTTTACTGTACCTAAAGTTTTATATCCTTATTATTTTAAATAAGTTTGGAGGATTCCTATGCTAAAAAGAAAGTTTGGAGATCGTTCACAATGGCAACGAGTTATAGAAAGAAAATATGGGCAGTCATACCTTGATACTAAGGACTTTAAGGGTTTTATCACTTTAATAAAAACAGTAAAAGTGACAGAACCCCTTCTCGTGAACTATGGAGAGAAAAGATTATGTATTGTCGATAATGGCTATATATGGTTGCAACAATTTCCTCTTGAGAAAAACCATGCAGTAACAACAATGTTTGATGCTAACGGAGAAATAATTCAATGGTATATAGATATTTGCCATAAAAACTCAATAGAAGATAATGTACCTTATATGGATGATCTATTTTTAGACCTTATCTTGTTGCCATCAGGAGAGCTGATTGAAAAAGATGCTGAGGAATTAGAAGAAGCTTATGCGAATGGTATCATTGATAAATCTCTGTATGAATTGGCTTGGAGCGAGCTAAACAGTATAAAAAGAGATATACGTAACGATGAATTTAAATTGGTTAACCTTTCTATACAACATAAAAATATTTTAATTAATGATTCCATTTCATAAACTACATTTCTCTACTTTTCTATCGAGGTACCAACATCAAAGAGACAAGGTACTCAGTGTACGGATTAGGATTATCACATGCCAACTGTGCTTAAATAGAACATGCACGTTCAAGTTTTGTTTCATCCAACTGAAAAAAACTTTCAATCGCCCAACAAGACTTACAAATGTTGTCAATTTATTCAGCAGTAATATCCATTAAACTTGTCACGACACGTATTTCTTTACCCTTTTGATAGAAAGAGCTTGTTTTTCGATAAAAGCCCAAAAAGTTTCGATAAAATGA
>NZ_JARVRU010000142.1:0-29655 GCF_030209535.1 Lysinibacillus sp. fls2-241-R2A-57 | reverse complement strand
AAAATAAATAAAAAAAATAAAAATAAAAAAAAAAAGTAAAAAAGTTTTTTAAAAAGGGGGGGCGTGTTTTTTTTTTTTTTTAATCATTGGATGTTTTGAACATTTACGCTTGTTTCGGTAAACTAGAGGTAATGGAGCTAGGAGAGGAAAAAGAGATGATGTATGAAAAAATAATGAATTCGCTTGATGATACTGAGCATTTTGCGTTGAAGCTAGCAAACTTACTAGAAGCTCAGGATACAATCACATTAGAGGGTGATTTGGGCGCTGGTAAGACGACATTTACGAAAGCATTAGCGAAGGGGCTTGGTGTGAAGCGAACGGTCAATAGCCCAACATTTACGATTATCAAGCAATATGAGGGACGTTTACCGTTTAATCATTTAGATGTTTATCGTTTAGCGGAAAGCGATGAAGACCTTGGGTGGGACGAGCTATTTTATGGTGATGCAGTATCAGTTGTCGAGTGGGCTCATTTAATTGAACAGGATTTACCACAGGAGCGTCTTGGAATAGAAATTTACCGAATTGGAGAAAATCAACGACGATTTGTATTAACACCTCTTGGAAAGCGATATGAGGCATTATGTGAGGAGCTAATGAAATGATTTGGTTAGGGATTGAAACAGCGAATGCACCACTTTCTATTGCTGTCGTAAGGGATGGAAAAGTGATTGCTGAAATTGTACAAAATATAAAATTAACGCATTCGGCAGGTGCCATGCCAGCCATTGAAGAAGTGCTGGAAAAGGCCGGCATAAAGCCAAATGAGTTAGATGCGATTGCTGTATCAGAAGGGCCTGGTTCTTATACAGGTGTACGAATAGGTGTGACACTTGCTAAAACCTTAGCATGGACATTGAAAAAGCCTTTAGTTGGAATATCTAGCTTAAAGTCATTGGCTGCAAATGCAACATTATACAATGGGTTTATTTGTCCGATTTTTGATGCGCGAAGAGGCAATGTCTATACGGCTGTTTATAAAGGTAGTGAGCTTGAAGCGATTATAGATGACTATCACGATCATATAGATGGATTATTAGAACGTTTACAAGCTTTAGAGACACCAGTTTTATTTGTAGGGGCAGACGTAGATGTTTTTTGGCATAAAATCGTAGAGGTACTAGGTGACTTTGCTCTGCGTACACCATTTAGCAATGATCTACCACGAGCAAGTGAAACTGTTCGATTAGCGACTAAAGTGGAACTACCAAGTGTGGAAGCAGTTCATCATTTTGTCCCGCAATACAAACGTATTGCAGAGGCGGAGGCGAATTGGCTGAAGGATCAAAAGGAGAAGGCTCATGAGTAGCAATGTAACGTATCGTAAAATGGTATCGGATGATGTCCCAGCAGTATATGACATTGAGCTTACAACATTTTCTGCACCATGGACGTTAGATTCCTTTTACTATGAGGTGCATGAAAATCAGTACGCACATTATGTGCTGGCTGTGGATGCGGACGGTAGCATTATCGGCTTTTGTGGCATGTGGATGGTTATAGACGCAGCGCAAATTACGAATGTAGCCGTTATAGAGGCAGCTCGTGGCCGAGGAATTGGTGAAGGATTAATGCGAGAGGCAATACGTATTGCTAGGGAGCATGATATGGAGGTAATGAGTTTAGAAGTGCGCGTAACGAATACAGTTGCTCAAAATCTTTATCGAAAGCTCCATTTCCAAGATGGTGGCATACGTAAAGGCTATTATACAGATAACGGGGAGGATGCCCTTGTCATGTGGGTGAATTTATGATGGAAAATCGAATTATTTTAGCAATAGAATCGAGCTGTGATGAAACAGCGGCAGCGATTATTCGAAATGGTTCAGAAATCGTTTCAAATGTAGTCGCTTCTCAAATAGAAAGTCATAAACGATTTGGTGGAGTTGTACCTGAAATTGCGTCTCGCCATCATGTTGAACAAATTACAGTGGTCATAGAAGAAGCGTTAGCACAGGCAAACATAAAACCAGCTGATTTAGATGCGGTGGCAGTTACTGAGGGTCCTGGTCTTGTAGGTGCATTGTTAATTGGGATTAATGCCGCGAAGGCTTTTGCGTTTGCTAACAATTTACCAATTATCGGTGTACACCATATAGCGGGACATATATATGCTAATGCACTCGTGCAGCCAATGGAATTCCCATTATTAGCACTTGTTGTATCAGGTGGCCATACGGAGCTAGTTTATATGAAGGAACACGGCTCTTTTGAAGTCATCGGAGAGACGAGAGATGACGCGGCTGGTGAGGCTTATGATAAGGTTGCTCGTGTTTTAGACTTACCGTATCCAGGTGGTCCGCGTATTGACAAGCTAGCACATGAGGGGGATGAGGCAGTAACCTTCCCAAGAGTGTGGTTAGAGGAAGATTCGTATGACTTTAGCTTTAGTGGCCTAAAATCAGCGGTTATTAATTATAAACATAATATGGATCAGCGTGGAGAAGAGATTTCTCCGACTGCCGTTGCTAAAGGATTTCAGGATAGCGTAGTTGAAGTGCTAACAGCGAAAACATTACGGGCTGCGCGTGAATATAAAGTGAAACAGGTTATTGCAGCTGGAGGTGTAGCGGCAAATAAAGGCTTGCGTACATCACTTGAGTCTGTATTTGCAGAGGAAGGCATCTCGTTTTATGTGCCGCTATTAAAGCTGTGTACAGATAATGCCGCTATGATAGGGGCAGCAGCAACACCAATGTTTGAAGCAGGTATTCGCGGTAATTTATCAATGAATGGTCGCCCTGGAATGGAGTTAAAATCCTGGGTTTAACTTCTTTCGGAAGTTAAAGCCTCTGGCGGATGTCACAAAATCGGAAAGGAGTGCTGAGGCTAACTGACCTGGGTCGGTGCTGCTACCGCTACGCTTTCGCGCAAAAAATATCTGCAGGCCTAAGCACAAAGCTGATTCTGGACATGCTGAGGTATAATTGATTATAGAGGAGAGGTGTTTTAGAGTTGATTCTAAAATACCTCTTTTTGCTTTTGCGAAAAAATTGTCGATAAGAACGAATATAAAGAGTTCAGTTGACAAATTTTTCAGAAAATTATCCACAGGTAAGATGAAAAATAAAACAGCGAACATCCGTACTTATGCACAAAATGTTGATAACTTGTGCATAACTTGTGATTATTCAATATATAGTAGCTTGTTCTACACAAAAATATGTGGATAAAATAATTTTGGGTTGTGGACAATGTGGAAAAGTCTGTTGATATGTTGATATTACTAGATTTATTGTGTGTATAAAGTTGTGGGCATTTTTTGTCGAAAAATAGCACTTGACCAATATATATGAAAAAACGAGGCGAGTAAAGGAAAAAGCCATGTGACAAGTCACATGGCTTACAAATTTTATCCCACCTTAAAGTTAAGAAAGCAAAGAAGTTGGATGGGGGATGTTATAAAATAATATTTTCAAGTTCCTCACTTAGCTCAAGCCATTCCATTTCGAATAACTCATGCTGTTCCTTAACAGTTGATAATTCATCTTGAAGCTGTGTAATTTTTTCGTGGTCTGTGAAAATCTCGGGATCGCAAAGAGCTTCTTCTAAACGAGCTATTTCAATAGTTACTTGCTGCATTTTCCCCTCTAGTTCTTCAAGTGTGCGTCTAATTTGGCGCTCCCGTTTTTTAGCCTCTTTATCAATTTTAGAGGTAGAGGATTTCTCAGGTACCTCAGCTTGTACTTTCGGCTGAGCCGCAGCTTTCATTTGTGCAATTTCTAAAAGTTCCTGTTTCTTCTCAAGGTAATAATCATAGTCACCCAAGTATTCAAAGGAACCATCGCCAGACAACTCAATCACTTTAGTAGTAATTCGATTGATGAAATATCGGTCATGCGACACAAATAAAAGTGTTCCAGGATAATCAATAAGCGCGTTTTCCAGTATCTCTTTACTATCTAAGTCTAGGTGGTTGGTAGGCTCATCGAGAATTAAGAAATTTGCCTTTTGCATCATCAGCTTAGCTAATGCAAGTCTTGCCTTTTCACCACCAGATAAAGATGATACGATTTTATCCACATCTTCTCCACTGAATAAGAAACGGCCTAGCACTGTGCGAATATCTTTTTCATTCATTAAAGGCCATTCGTCCCATAGCTCTTTTAGTACACTTTTGTTGCTCGATAGTTTTGCCTGCTCTTGATCATAATAACCAACTTGAACATTTGTACCATAGCGAATCTCTCCAGAGAGTGGTAGTAAATCTTTGACGATGGTTTTTAATAAAGTTGATTTACCAACACCATTTGGTCCAACTAGTGCAATGCGGTCCTCTCGGAAAGTACGTAATGTAATGCCGCTTGATATTTTCTTATCTCCATAACCTATAGCTAAGTCATCAATAGATAATACATCGTTACCACTTTGGCGTTCAATTGTAAAACCGAAGCTTGCGGACTTTTCATCGCCATCAGGTGATTCCATCCACTCTGTTCGTTCAAGCATTTTACGACGACTTTGTGCCATTTTAGTAGTAGAAGCACGAGCAATATTTTTTTGGATAAATTCCTCGAGCTTGGCTTTCTCATCTTGCTGGCGTTCAAATAACTTCAAATCACGCTCATAATTTTTCGCTTTTTCATCTAAATAGGCACTATAATTTCCTGTATATTTTGTGACGCGATGACGTGAAACTTCGTAGACAATGGAAACAACTTGGTCTAAGAAGTATCGGTCGTGGGAAACAATTAAAATAGCCCCTTCATATCCTTTTAAATATGATTCTAACCAGGAAAGGGTTTCAATATCTAAATGGTTAGTAGGCTCATCGAGTATTAATAGGTCAGGTTTACTTAAAAGAAGCTTAGCAAGTGCTAACCGAGTTCGTTGTCCACCTGATAGTGAGCTAATTGGCTTTTGGTAATCATCAGGATAAAACTGCATGCCATGAAGCACGGAGCGTGTATCAGATTCGTATTGATAGCCACCCGCATCCTTGAAATTATGCTGTAAATGATCGTATTCAGACATTATTTTTGCATATAAAGTCGGATTTTCATAAACAGTAGGGTCGGCCATTTGTTGTTCTAATGATCGGAGTGCTTGTTCTTGTGCAATAAGCGGCTCAAAAATTGTCATCATTTCATCCCAAATCGACAATGTTGAATTTAATCCAGCATGCTGTTCTAAATATCCAATTTGTACACCTTTAGGGATTATAATATCACCAGAGTCATATGACATTTGACCAGCAATTATTTTAAGTAAAGTGGACTTGCCAGCACCGTTACGTCCTACTAATGCAACGCGATCACGATGTTGAACCTCTAATTTTACGCCACTTAAAATTTCATCTACAAGGAAGGATTTATATAGTTGATTGACCTGTAAAACAATCATTCTGGACACCTCAATTCTTCCTTAGTGTAATGGATGAGAGATTCGCTTGCAATGTCGGTGCTTTACTTATTCCAAGCTGTCATGTAAGATTGAAACGATTTCCCTTTAGTTAGTGGCGTAAAAAGCGCCATTAACTAAAGGGAAATACTCTAGTGGATATTAAAAGTTTTTGTATATAGTTAATGATACATGTATTAAAATTAGTAGCTAAGTACATTCAAACTGAGACATTTGAGGAGGAGAAAGTTTGAAACAAGATTTAAAAATTCCACAAGCCACTACAAAAAGACTTCCTCTTTACTATCGATTTATCCAAAACTTTGCACAAGAAGGCATGGAACGCATTTCGTCGAAGGAACTGAGTGAAGCGATGAAAATTGATTCTGCAACTATTCGTCGTGACTTTTCTTATTTTGGAGCTCTTGGGAAAAAGGGTTATGGCTATGATGTGCAGCATCTATTAAAATTTTTTAGTCAAACGCTCGATCAGCACGAAACGACAAAAGTAGCGTTAATTGGTGTAGGGAATTTAGGTAGTGCTTTATTAAAATATAATTTCCAAAAAAATCATAATACTCATATCGTTGTGGCTTTTGATCCAAAGGCTCCAAAGGACGGGAAGATGATAAGCAATATTCCTGTTTTCCATCCTGATTTATTGGAAGAAAAGTATGCAGAATATGGAGCGGAGCTTGCGATTTTAACAGTTTCACCACGCTCTGCACAGAAAATGGCTGATAGATTAGCGGCAATGAACGCAAAGGGCATTTTAAACTTTACGCCAGAGCGGTTAACGGTTCCAGATAGAATGCAGCTCTTAACAATTGATTTATCGGTAGAATTGCAGGCGCTCATTTATTTAATTCGCAATCAGGAAGAGTGATAATTGTACATAATTTAACTTCTTTCAGCGGTAAACATCTGTTGGCCTAAAGCCTCCGGAGGATCGTATAGTTCACAATTTCTGTTAAATGTAAGTATGGAATAAAACGAGAGAGTGACTAAAAACTTTCACATATAATTAGTTAGCAAAATGACGAAATATGGGTTAAAATGATGGATATAAAGAGGAGGTGGCTGTAATGGGTAGTATTGGTCCTATGAGCCTCATTATTATCGGAATTGTCGCGTTATTAATTTTTGGTCCTAAGAAGTTACCAGAGCTGGGTAAAGCATTCGGTTCAACATTACGAGAATTTAAAAATGCTACTAAAGGTTTAGCCGACGAAGATGATGATGACAAGAAAAAGAAAGAACTAGATAAGTAAGTTAGGATGTTTGAGGAATGAATCCAAAAGATCTAACTGTCATTGAGCATATAGAAGAATTAAGAAAACGGCTTTTCATTGTTGCCGTTTTCTTTGTTCTAGCTATGGTTGGCGGCTTTTTTGTTGCAAAGCCGCTTGTTAAATACCTTCAATCTACTGGAGCTAATTATAATATAGAGCTTCATGCGTTTGATGTAGTAACACCACTTGCAATTTATTTCCAAGTTGTTTTTTTAATTGCATTTATCCTTTCATCGCCAGTGTTAATGTATCAATTGTGGGCGTTTATAAGCCCAGGACTACGGGAAGTAGAACGAAAAGCAACCTTAAGCTATATACCGTATTCATTTTTATTGTTTATCGCAGGGCTATCTTTTTCATACTATTTATTATTCCCTTATGTCATAAAGTTCATGATGAATTTATCGGTCGAGTTGGAAATTCAGCAAACAATTGGAATACATGAATATTTTTCATTTTTATTTAAACTTACAATACCTTTTGGTTTCCTTTTCCAATTGCCAGTTGTCATTTTATTCTTTTCACGTATAGGGTTATTAAATCCTGATTTACTAATTCGTATTCGTAAATATTCGTACTTTGGTTTATTTGTGTGTGCCGCTATTATCGCACCACCTGAACTAGCTTCACACTTAATGGTTTCAGTACCATTGTTTGCGCTCTACGAAATTAGTATTATGGTTTCACGTATTGGTTACAAGAAATACTTAAAATCAGAGGAAATACGTTTGCAGGAAGAGCAGGAAGCTGAGCAAAAACGCCAGGTTGAAGAGGCGCTTGAACAGCAGCGACGCCAAATAGAAGAATTGAATCAAAAATAAATAGTGGAAGCTCGATGTGAAATAGAAGCATCGAGCTTTTTTGTTATAAAAGAATAGGTTAGAATCTAAAAAAATCAGTGGGAAGAAAAATTAAATAGACTAAACTAAGAAGAGGATATTATGTTCAATATATGAGCATATATCCTCTTTTCTTATACATATTAGATTAGTTATACAGATATTGAAAATATAGTTCAGTATGTATATATTATTCAGAAAAGTATGTATATTCCGGGCAGAGGACGTAGCCCATAGCGGGAGGCGTAGTGAGGTCTTTAGACCGAGCGTTAATATTTTTTAGGGGTGAAGTGCTATGAGGGTGCAAGAGGTTGTCTTAGAGAATAACAGCAAAAGATACATATTACTGGATCAAGAAGGATTCCCTGTTATGCCAGTTATGAAATATATAAAGTATTTAGATAAGACAGGGAAAAGGCCTAATACTCAAAAAGCATATTGTTATTCCTTAAAACATTTTTATACCTACTTAGAAGAAACAAACAAAGATTACAAGTTTATTAGATTAGAAGATTTAGTTGACTTTGTGGGGTGGTTAAGAAGCCCCTATCAGAGTTCAAATGTCACCCCTCTTCAACAAAAGAAAGCAATGCGAACGGAAAAAACAATTAACCATACAATTACCGTTATAGCAAACTTCTATGACTACCTCTACCGAAATGAAGAAGTACAAAATGACATGATGGAAAAGTTAATGAAGCAAGTATTTACAGGAGGACACTCACGTTACAAAAGTTTCTTACATCATGTTAATAATGACAAGCCATCAAACAGAAACATACTGAAATTAAAAGAACCACGCAAAAGAGTAGAAACACTCACAAAAGAACAAGTACAACAAGTATTACAAGCAACCACTAATATACGAGATAAGTTCTTAATTCAATTGTTATTTGAAACGGGATTGCGTATTGGAGAAGCTCTCTCTCTTTTCAGGGAGGATTTTGTTTATGACCATCAAAAAGGGCATCAGATTCGTTTAGTAGAACGAGGGGAATTAGAAAACGGCGCGATGTTAAAAACAGGGGAACGTGAAATTTATGTATCACAATCCTTAATGGATTTATATGATGATTACTTGTATGAAGTGCTTGATGAATTAGACTTGGATTCAAACTTTGTTTTTGTAAAACTGAGAGGAAAAGATGTGGGAAAACCAATGGAATATTGGAACGTTGAGTCTCTATTTAAGCGATTAAAAAAGAAAACAGGGATAAACCTACATCCTCACCTATTTCGTCATACACACGCTACAATTTTCTACCAGAAAACAAAGGATATTAAGCAAGTACAAGAACGATTAGGACATTCTCAAATTCAAACAACAATGAATCTGTACCTACATCCTTCGGATGAAGATATTCGAGAAGAGTGGAATAAAGCACAATCCGAATTTAACCTAAAGAAAAAAACTGAAAGGAATTACTGTATGAAGCAAATCAAGGATGTTCAGGTAGAAGAAATAGGCTTTCATGAAGGCTTACAAAGAGAACTTTCAACATATCCTGAAAAAACAGTACATGAAGATGGTTCTGTTTCAATTGAACAAGTAAACAACCCCTATTTCTTAGTTAATGACAAATGGAGTGTCAACGTTGTAGGTGAAATCAAGCAGTTCGAAGAATTGGTAGCACACTATAATCATAACAATAAAAATGTTTACTTTCGATTTAATAGTCCTTCACTCAATTTAGAAGTGAAATATGTTTATTATCAGCAATTGTTTAATGATTTATGGACAATCAAGAGTATATATAACGCTCAAAGTCCATTAAAAAGAATAACGGATTTCATAAATGAAAAATATCCAAATCTCTCTTCCTTGTTAGATTTGGATATTGAAAAAGCTGAACGAGAGTATTTGTTTTGGTTGAATGAGAAAAAAATAAAAACTTATTACACACAAACAAATAAATTAAGAAACGTGACTACTAAAACAGCAATAGCAGTTTTTTTGAGGACTGTTTATACTGCACTACTCAAATTCACCGATAAACGTGAAGAATGGAAAAAAGACAAATGGGATGTTCGTACTTTACATAAGAGATATGGTATTGATTACAACAAAAGCGAATCTGCTTATTTCCTCGACTTTTCAAAGATTGACGAAAAGGTTCGTGAACAAGTTAAAAAATATTTTAAGCAACGATTGATCAACAAAAACAGGTTTTCTACGGGGACAGCACGGAGTTATCTAAAATGTATACCAGGGTTTTTTAAGTTTATATTTTCATTGGAAACAACATGGAAAGACTTAAAGCCTCTAAAAAGAGCACATATTGAGAAGTACATCGAACATTTACATGAATACGCTAAAAATAATTTAAAAAGACGTGACGCTCACCCTGCACATTATATTATAAAATCGCTGTCTCATTTACAAAGATTTCTTGAAGATATTCAACGGTATGAGTACGATATGGCTCCCGAAGCTAATGTGCGATTATTAATTTTTCCTGAAGATAAACCAAAGGGAAGATGAAAACAAGCAATTAAGAGAGCAACTGAAGGTAGCTTACGCAGACGTATATAAGAAGTTATAGTCAATAGGAGAACGTTGTTCTCCTTCTTCAACAATCGGGCCAGATTGTTGGTGCGACACGTTCCTGGCTCAAATGAGATGTGGATAACACAATCTTGATAAAGGTCAGGCAATTTACGATTTAAATTGAAGGATATTATCAAGGAGCCGAATGATGAGGTAACGCTCAGAAAGGCTCCCCCTGCGTCGAATAGCACGTTATTTAGTAAGGGAAAGCGTGTTATAAGCTCGGCTAATAGGCGTGAGAATTTACCGTAACAGTTCGGCTGACGAAAGCCTACCCGATGGGGTGGTGTAAATCATGGTGCTTGGGTTGAACAAATATGGTGAGAATGCAACATAATAGGTTAATAAACTATATTGCTGGCGAACCTCTGAATGTACGGGTCTAGAATGGCAATACATAGAAATGTGTATATCACTAAATGTGAGGTTAGTTGTGGATGAGTAAGAATCAACAATATAAAAGTCCATCTTGTGTTACAGGCACATGCAATGCTAACAGGCTCATAGGAGGCACCTAAGTTTGTTCCATAATAGTTAATATTCAACGTGGTAAGCTGATAACGTGGAGAGCTTACTCTCGATGAGACGTTGGAAAGGAAAATAATCGTGAGATTAGCGAATATATAACTTTTCTTTATATCAGTGAAAGTGGTGGCACAGTACCGGTGAAGTGTGTAATGAACATGGAGGGATCGCCACTAGATTAATACAAGATTTATTCACCATGAAAGGCAGTTCTTCAACGATTAATAAGGTTCTCGTGAGACTAATAGAGGTTCAGCTCCAAAAGGAGCCACCGACTTGTTAAAACGAAAGAAACTGAGACATAACGAGTACTATGACATGCAAAAACAATTTGATTTGCTATATGCTCGCAGTGTTGATGGTCAAAATTTTTATGATTTATTAGATATAATGCAATCGCGTGAAAACATTCAATTAGCGTACCGTAATATCAAGAAAAATACGGGTAGTAAAACGGCTGGGTTTGATGGTCAAACAATTGAAGATATTAAACAATTAAAAGTATCTAAAGTTGTATCAACGATACAAAAGATGTTTACACACTATCGCCCACAAGCAGTACGACGTGTTTTTATTCCAAAGGCAAATGGGAAAACACGACCGCTAGGTATTCCGACAATTTGGGATAGGTTATTTCAACAGTGTATTTTACAAGTATTAGAACCAATTTGTGAAGCAAGATTCTATAAGCATAGCTATGGATTCAGACCCAACCGTAGTACACATCATGCTAAGGCACGTTTTGAAACATTGATAAATCGAGCGTGTTTATATCATTGTGTAGACGTTGATATAAAAGGATTCTTTGACAACGTAAATCATGGAAAACTGCTCAAACAAATGTGGACAATAGGCATTCGAGACAAAGCCCTTCTTTCGATTATTTCGCGTCTTTTAAAAGCGGAAATCATAGGTGAAGGTTTTCCATCGAAAGGAACACCGCAAGGTGGGATACTATCCCCACTCCTATCAAACGTCGTATTAAATGAACTTGATTGGTGGGTTAGTAATCAATGGGAAAGCTATGAAACGGAGAGAGCTTACAAAAACAAAATGAGTAAGAATCAAGCGTTAAAGAAAACGAATTTAAAGCATTGCTATATCGTGAGGTACGCAGATGACTTTAAAATTCTTTGTCGAACACGTTCTCAAGCAATACGAATGTTCCATGCAGTTAAAGATTTCCTCTCTACACGTTTGCATCTAGAAATTAGCGATGAGAAATCGAAAGTTGTGAATCTAAAGAAAAATTCTTCCGAATTTCTAGGCTTCCGTATTAAAGCCCATTCTAAGAAAACAGCGAAGCGTACCCTATATGTTGCGCATTCACATATGACGAAGAAGGCTTTAAACAATGCACAAATAAAACTGAAAAAAGCGGTTAAGACAATACAAAAACATCAATGTATTCAAAATGTTTGGCGATTTAATACGGTTGTCATGGGTATCCAAAACTATTACGCCGTAGCGTCGCACATTACAGATGATTTAACTGAGCTGAACCATCGTATTCATAGAACGTTACACAATCGTTTAAAAGGCATTAGAAAAGAAGCGACGCTTCAAGACTTCACGAAATCCTTACTGAAAAGGTATAACAGATACGAATGCAAGATTTATAAAATTAAAGAAATGGCACTCGCTCCAATTCATGCCCAACGTTGCCGAATAAACCTAAACTTCTCACAAACCATCTGTAATTATACTACCGAAGGTAGAAATAAAATTCATCATAGTTTGAAAGCTATTAATAAACAAACGCTTATTACTGTGATGCAACAGTTCATTCCTCAACGCTCCATTGAGTATAACGATAATCGTATTAGTCGATTTATTGCGCAATATGGTAAATGTGCTGTAACTGGGGTTGAACTTAGCTTTGATGACTGGCACTGTCACCACAAAACTCCATATTATTTATCGCAAGATGATTCCTACGGTAATTTAATTATTGTCAATGAATCAATTCATCGACTAATCCATCTTAAAGACCTTGAGAAAATAAAAGTACTCTTGAAAGTACTTCATCTAGATAAAAAGCAACTAAAAAAAGTAAATGAATTGCGTGAGCAATGTCTGAACGAAGCAATCTAATTCCACATTACATCTTTTCCTTACATAAAAATCGAATGAATTGAATTAATTGGAACGCCGTATGCGGTGAAAGTCGCATGTACGGTGTGAAGTGGGGGAAAAGCTGGAGATAACGTCAAAGGCTTACCTATCACTATAACATCATATATAAGAAAATTGGATATTTATCTTATAAATACAGAAGTGATTGTAAAGTTTTGCACTTAAACGGCCAGTTTAATTGAATTGTAAAAGAGCGGTCTTTATCCCATTGGACATTTTAACAATCTTAACGAGATATTAATTCCAGCGTAAGATAATTATGTTATTATAGGTTAATTATAGAAATATCTCGATCGATTTCACCTATAGAAAGGAGTAGAGAAAAAGATGGGAAAAATAATTCTAATGGTCTCT
The DNA here is from genome assembly GCF_030209535.1 of Lysinibacillus sp. fls2-241-R2A-57. Taxonomy (NCBI): domain Bacteria; kingdom Bacillati; phylum Bacillota; class Bacilli; order Caryophanales; family Bacillaceae; genus Lysinibacillus; species Lysinibacillus sp. fls2-241-R2A-57. Next base: position 16,618 of record NZ_JARVRU010000142.1, on the reverse strand, counting down.
ATAATTCTAGGACTAAATACTTTGATTCCAATAGCTTATGCAGACTCAAATGATAAAATTCATAAGATTGAACAATTTGTTGAAGAACAAATGGAAATTAGTCAAATTCCTGGAATATCGGTAGTTATTGTAGAGAAGGGAAAAACAGTTTATCAAAAAGGTTTCGGGTACGCAGATGTAAAGGAGAAAATCCCTGTTACTTCCCAAACATTATTTGAACTAGCATCAACATCAAAAGCATTTATAGGTCTAGCCATTTTACAATTAGAAAAAGAAGGATTATTAAAACGAACTGATGATGTACGAAAATACATCCCATGGCTGGAGTTAGAATATGAAGGAGAACCACAGACCATTACAATAAATCAATTGCTTCATCAAACCAGCGGGATTGCTTCGAACACCATTGTACATATTCCTGAAAGTAACGCCGAGAACGCACTTGAATTAACAGTAAGAACCCTGCTTGATCAGCCTTTGAATCGTAAACCAGGTAGCTCATTTGAATACGCTACCATCAATTATGACGTTTTGGGGCTAGTCATTGAGAATGTTTCAAAACAGTCATATGACTTGTATATAAAAGAACAATTATTAGAACAAATCGGAATGAAGGATTCCTATGTTGGCTTACATCAAGTTCAGTCTGATGAGTTGGCAACTGGTTATAAAATAGGATTCATGAGAGAGCAAGAATATACACCGCCTATTTATCGAGGAAATATACCTGCTGGTTATATTGTCAGCAATACAAACGATATCGCAAAATGGCTAAACCTACAGTTAGGAGCCATCCAAAACGATACGATTAGTAAACAAACAATCGAACAATCGCACATCCCTGATCAATCCGTAGAGCCTATCCTTCAAGACACCTATTATGCAAGTGGGTGGAGAGTTGAAGAAAAGAATGACAAACGATACATATGGCACGATGGGGCAAATCCAACGTTTTCTTCTTATTTCATCATGCAACCTGATGAACAAATAGGGGTAGCCATTTTATCCAATATGGATACAACCTTTACAACAGCAATAGGTAAAAGCGTTATGGATTTATGGGAAGGAAATAATGTTAACTTGGATCATACTGACGGATATCAAGAGGTGGATAAAGTCTTAACGATTCTCTGTATTATTATTGGCTGTCTAGGGATAATTTTTAGTATTTTATTGCTAAGAAACTTATGGAAGTTTAAAAGAAAACAACGAGCTTGGGCATTGTTGAAAGGGAAGAGAATTTTTCTATTTGTGTTCCATTCACTGTTTGTAGCTGTGATTTTAATACTTGTGATGGTGGCTCCTAAAATATTCAATATGAATTGGGAGTATATTAAAGTATGGGGACCAACTTCAATTTCGGTGATTTATAGTGGAATAGCAACAATTATCATTTATTATTTATTCGTATTATGGCTAATTATTACCAAAAAGGTATCTTTATTAGAAAGAAAGTATATTCACAAATGAAATAATGAGCTATTTTATGTTGAATTTAATAAATTAAGATCTTCCACAATCGGGCGCGATTCTGTAACAAGGATCAGCGCTCGTTTTCATTAAAGGACCATTTAATTGAGGACCATTATTTATGGGTAGCGTCATAAAAGATGCAGATTTACAACGATAAGAAATATACTATGCATGTTTTTATGCAAATTAAAGAACAACCCCAGCGAGTATAAATGCTGTTGCATCAACTGTTTGTGCTATTTGTATAAATAATAGTCCTCGCAAAAAGGCACGAACGTTGATTAAACAACCTTCATGCCTTTTTGGTGTATTCTCAAATTTATATTTGGAAACGTTATTTAGGTTTATTTTGTATACTTTTTAAATCCTTATTGCACTAAAGCACCGTTAGTTTAAGGGAAAAGAGTCACAAACTTCATCACTTATTTTTGTAAATTAAGTTTACACTGTAACACTTAATTAAGTAATCCCTTCTATAACCAATTATCCCCTAAGTTAACATTCTGAAGTTGGAATAATACATAGGAAACTGTTGCATCATCTAAATGACTATAAGTGGCATCAAATACTTCTAAAACAGCAATCTTTTTTAAGTAAGCACTTAAAATGTAAATATAAAAAGGCTATTCTAAAAATATTTTCAGGAGATTGAACAATTTTTTAGGAAATGGGCGTCTAAGTAGTAGGATTGAAACGAGGTGAGTTGTCGTTGGAACAAATCGTAGAACAATATGGTGAATATTTATATCATCTTAATTATTTGTATATGAAGGATTTTCAGCTTGCAGAGGAAGTTACACAGGACGTACTAATGAAGTATCTATTACATAAAGACGATTTTAGAAATGATGCTTCATTGAAAACGTATTTAACTCGTATCGCTATTAATTGTTGTCATGATGAACTACGAAAACAAAAGAGAAAATCATTTATTTCAAAACTTTTACCACTAGGCAGAACTGAACCATCAGTGGAGCAAACATATATAGCAACTGAAGATTATACAACTTTAAAGCAAATTGTCTTCGCATTACCACTTCATTATAGGGAAGTCATTATACTGTTTTATTATGAAGAATTTGATGTTTCTGAAATTGCAAGTTTATTAAATGTATCACAAAACACCGTTCGTACAAGGATTCGTCGAGCGAGAGAATTGTTGAAAACAAATCAGGAACTGGAGGCAATATTTTATGAAGGAATTTAAAGCCAAGCTAAAAGAAGAATTGCGACAAGATGCCCCATTTACAAACGACATAAAGCAACGCATATTGCAACCTAAACCAATAAAAAGAAAGTGTAACTGGCAGGTCGTCTCGGTATCTATTGCAGCTTGTTTCATTATTGGGTTAATGCTATTCGTTGAATTTTCTCAAAAAAACAACCTACAAACAGCTAGTCAGCAAAATGAGCTACTACCGATTGTCGATGATGTTTCCTCTTTAGATGTAATTGAACCGAAATATGCCCATCTACTTGGTGAACAATGGATGCTGCATTTTTTGCCAATGATTATCGATAAGGAAGCCACGATTACGTATGGAGATTATATTGCCTTTTATGGAACTGATGGGCTTGTAGTTTCAACTGTATTAGGATTAGGTAATGATAATGTAACAATGAATCAAGGGCAAATTTTAGTAGATAATACCGCATTAAAAGTTCATGGGTTAAATGAGCAAATAAAAAATGAGGATATCAATGACCCATTTAATAATTCTTACTTATTTCATAATTGGGGAACAAAGCCAGAGCCATTCATTGACAAATCGATTTCTACGAAAGAAAAAGAATTTGTTGTTTATGACAATGACGAAGGCCACACGATTATGAAAATTAATGAAGGGCAATTAGTAGGTAAGGTCGTAGGATTTCAAAATTTTGAGCTAACATTTGAATTGACTGAACAGGAGCAGCAAGTTTTTGATGCCTTTAAAACGGATTATGATGTTGAAAAGTTAAAAAATATGACACCACAAGCGATTACTAAAATGTTTTTATTGAGCGATATTGAAAAAGATTATGAAACATATGAAGCATTGTTTACAACAAATATTAACGAAGAAACAGAAAGTGTTCGAAGATATTATGAGAAAACGAAAATCGTACGTCAGGAGTTGTTTACAGAGAAAATAAATCGCCTTATTATTGCAAACCTATTTGCTGGGTTGGAAAATGCAGAGTTTGAGCAACAAACAGATACAATCGGGGTTGTAAAATTTCTTTCAATTGAAGGAACACAAACAGAGCTACGTATGGAGAAAAATGCACAAGGAATTTGGCAGCCAGCCTTTAGTAGAGGAATCTATTAGCTTTTAAGAAAGGACATCAATTCACTCTTAAATGCTTGCATTGATGTCCTTCTGATTCTGTTTGGGCGCATCAAAAATCCTTTATGAAGTAAAAACCTTTCCAAAGAGTCATTTGGCAATTTTCATTCCCATGTTATTATAATCCAACCCCGTTACCAAAATCGTATTTGGGAAGTCTTTTGTGCTCAATGTTGTAAAGCATCATATATATGAGGACACCTTATACAACAATCGGGCGCGATTGTGGAATAAGAAAGGAGATTACATATTAGTCATATAAAATATGTAATCTCCTTTAATTTATTTATCTTTTTTTAATTTAGGTCTTGATAAACTTGTTTCCCACTGATTTTTATTGCATTTTTTCTAGTTCTTCAAGCAACTTTTGGATTGGTTCTGCATACACTTGTACAAGTGTCACAAAACCATTAAGCATAATATGGGCGATAATGGACGTCCAAATGCGTTTTGTTTTGTGATATAAGAAGGCAAAAATCAATCCACAAATTGTATAAAGTAAAATATGTGAGAAGTCGAAATGAATAAGTCCGAAGAAAATGGCACTTACGATTGCGGCTACCCAAAAATTAGTTGTTTGGACAAGCGATCCAAAAATAACACGACGGAAGACAAACTCTTCTAAAATTGGTCCAAACACGACAATTGCTAGTATTGCAATAGGAGCGCCTTTCGCAATAGTTACAATATCAGCTGTGTTTTCTGACCCACCTTGGATACCGAAGACATACATTTCTATAGACGCGCCAATCATTTGACCAAAGAAAACTAAGAAGAAACCAATAATTCCCCACACAATTGTGAGTGGTATAGTTTCTTTCTTTCCTTTATAAATATCCCAAAACGCTTTATCGCGTGATGTTAGGATCAAACATAAAATTAATGCAATAGCAAAGCTAAGTGCGATATACCAGCCTTGCGTAAGCGGAGCGGCTTGCTCATGGGGTAAACCGGTTATGCTCATAACAAGCTTGTGAAACGGTCTTAACAGCCATTTGCCTGATATCTGCATGAGAATATAAATTAGTAAAACATAAAGGGCTGTTTTTTTATGTTTATCTATTTTTTGAGAAGTAGTCAACGTCAAAATCCTTTCCATTCATTATGCTACCTCTCTATTGTAGAGGAATATGGAAAGAAAACAAAATTTTTCGTAGTTCTGACTTGCAAAAGAAAGTGTGATTGATTATCATAATAATTGTGTTAGCACTCGACTAGATAGAGTGCTAATAAAGTATCAACATATATTTTATTAATAGGAGGTTGTTTCACTTGTTAAGACCACTAGGAGATCGTATTGTAATCGAACTAATCGAGGTAGAAGAAAAATCTGCATTCGGTATTGTACTGCCAGACTCTGCAAAAGAAAAACCGCAAGAAGGTAAAGTTGTAGCAGTTGGGACGGGTCGTATATTAGAGAACGGACAACGTGTAGAGCTTGACGTTAAAGTTGACGACCGCATTATTTTCTCAAAATACTCTGGTACAGAAGTTAAATATGAAGGTAATGAATACCTAATTTTACGCGAAAGCGATATTCTTGCAATTATCGAATAACTTAAATCAGCTTGCATAAAGGTTAATGCCTTCAGTGTTTGTCATGACACTGTGGCGAAATTGATATAAAAATATATTTATAAAGCTTAACGAATATTCCATTTCAGGAGGGTAAATTCAAATGGCAAAAGATATTAAATTCTCAGAAGACGCTCGTTCATTAATGCTACAAGGTGTAGATAAATTAGCAAACGCGGTAAAGATTACTTTAGGGCCTAAAGGTCGTAATGTAGTTTTAGAAAAAAAATTCGGTTCACCACTTATTACAAATGATGGTGTAACAATTGCAAAAGAAATCGAACTAGAAAACCCATTCGAAAACATGGGTGCAAAATTAGTCGCAGAAGTTGCTTCTAAAACAAACGAAATTGCTGGTGACGGTACAACAACTGCAACAGTGTTAGCGCAAGCAATTATTCGTGAAGGCTTGAAAAACGTAACAGCTGGTGCAAACCCTGTAGGAATTCGTAAAGGGATCGACAAAGCAGTTGCAGCAGCACTTACAGAATTACACGCTATTTCTCGCCCAGTAAGCAATAAAGAAGAAATCGCACAAGTTGCGGCAATCTCTGCTGCTGATGATGAAGTAGGTCAATTAATTGCAGAAGCAATGGAACGTGTAGGTAACGATGGTGTTATCACAATTGAAGAATCTAAAGGCTTCACAACTGAGCTAGATGTAGTTGAAGGTATGCAATTCGACCGTGGTTATGCATCACACTACATGGTAACAGATACAGATAAAATGGAAGCGGTACTAGACAATCCATACATTTTAATTACAGATAAAAAAATTACAAACATCCAAGAAGTATTACCTTTATTAGAGCAAGTGGTACAACAAGGTCGTCCACTGTTAATCATCGCTGAAGATGTTGAAGGTGAAGCTCTTGCAACACTTGTAGTGAACAAACTTCGTGGTACATTCAATGCTGTAGCAGTTAAAGCTCCAGGATTTGGTGACCGTCGTAAAGCAATGCTAGAAGATATCGCAATTTTAACAGGTGGTCAAGTAATTACAGAGGAATTAGGCTTAGATCTTAAATCAGCTGATATTACATCACTTGGTCGCGCTGCGAAAGTGGTTGTGACAAAAGACAATACAACAATCGTAGAAGGTGTTGGCGGTGCAGATGCAATCGAAGGTCGCATTGGTCAAATCCGTGCTCAGCTTGCTGAAACAACTTCAGAATTCGATAAAGAAAAATTACAAGAACGCCTTGCAAAATTAGCAGGTGGTGTAGCAGTAATCAAAGTTGGTGCTGCAACAGAAACAGAACTAAAAGAACGCAAACTTCGCATTGAAGACGCTCTTAACTCAACTCGTGCAGCAGTTGAAGAAGGTATTGTATCAGGTGGTGGTACTGCACTTCTTAACGTATATGCAGCAGTTGAAAAAGTTGCGGATGTAGAAGAAGGCGACGTAGCAACTGGTGTGAAAATTGTGCTACGTGCTTTAGAAGAGCCAGTTCGTCAAATCGCTAACAACGCTGGTCTTGAAGGCTCAATCATCGTAGATCGCCTAAAACGCGAAGAAATCGGTGTAGGCTTCAACGCTGCAACAGGCGAATGGGTAAACATGATGGAAGCGGGCGTAGTAGACCCAGCGAAAGTAACTCGCTCAGCGCTACAAAACGCAGCATCTGTCGCAGCTCTATTCTTAACAACAGAAGCAGTTGTAGCAGACATCCCAGAACCAGCATCAGCAATGCCAGATATGTCTGGTATGGGCGGCATGCCAGGAATGATGTAATTTACAGCTATTCCATTAGAAAGCCATATAACAAACCACTTCTCATTTTGAGAAGTGGTTTTTTCAATGAAACGCTGTTAGAACAAGGACAACCGCTGATAAAAGTATCGAAACCGCGGATAAACTCCGGCAATCGCTGATAAAAGTAACGAAATCGCTGATAAAAGTATGGAAATCGCTGATAACCCCTGACAATCGCAGATAAAAGTATAGAAATCGCTGATAAACCCCTGACAATCGCAGATAAAAGTATAGAAATCGCTGATAACCCCCCGACAACCGCTGATAAAAGTATAGAAATCGCTGATAAACCCCCGACAATCGCTGATAAAAGTAACGAAACCGCTGATAAACCCCCAACAACCGCTGATAAAAGTATGGAAATCGCTGATAAACCCCTGACAACCGCTGATAAAAGTAGGGAAATCGCTGATAAACCCCTAGCAATCGCTGATAAAGATAGCAAATGACCCTATATATTACTTTTTAAGGTATTTTTTGATAATTCATTAATATAAAGTAAAATATGATATATACTATTCAGATGATTGTCTTTCAAGGAGGTTATGTATGATGCTTATGGACTTAAAAATATTAGAAAGATTAGAGCACGAAGAACATTTTTTAGACATGCGCAATTGTTTATATGAACTGGTGCAGAGTCATGTACAGAATTTGAATATCGATATAGAGGAATTCAACTGTATCCATGAACTGATGGAGGAAGAGATAATAGTAGAAACATTGTCGATGGATATAGAGTTGAAAATTCGGCAATTGATAGAGATTTTTCCGATTGACGAGGATATACTGCCAATAATTCAAGATGATTTAAATATAGTGTTGAAATGGTTTAGGGAAGCAGAAGCAACTAAAGTAGAAAAAGATAACCGATTTTTTGCTGAGGAAATTGAATACTTAGTAGAGAATTATATTGAAGCTACACTATATGATAATGCTGAGGCTCAATATGAACTTGGCGAGTACGAAGCGAAGCTAGGTAATGAAGAAAGAGCGGCTAAATGGTATGAATACGCAACACTGTGGCGTCATGCAAACGCTGAATATAAGCTTGCACAACACTTGGAGAAGCAAGGAGCATATGAAAGAGCTCAGGCACTGTATATGCTTGCTGATGAAGGTGGAGATGTGAGAGCTTTACCAGCATTGAAAGAATTATATCTTGCAGAACGACTTTCTAAAGCAGACGACGTTTTACTAACGATATTAGCTAGAGATAAGGAAGATATCGTTTTTTCTAATAAAATACGTCTACAATTATTACATAAAGAATGGTATTCTCACTCGAAAGTAGCTTTTGAATTTGAAGAAATAGTAAGCATATTAAACAATGAGATAAGCACAAAAAATGATCTTGAAGCAATGAAGAGAATACTCAATCACCTAAAAAATGGGACACAACTATATTCCTTTGAAGAGTTACCTTTGAAGACGAGGTTACTTGCTGATTTAATTGATAATTTATCTACTGTTCCATCAATTAGTATGTCTGCTGTAGTTGCTGATTTTTTAGATATTGTAGAAGCAACTATCACAGTTGACTGTACTGAGGATGAAATGCAGATGCTTCCAGAAGAAGATTATCGATGGCTATTAGGTATGTATAAAATAGCGATAGAGGAACATGATGCTCAGGCACTATATGAGCTAGGGAAATTTTATTGCTCTGAAACAGATTTAAATAATGATGTAACGAAAGCGATGAAATGGTTCCGCTTAGCATCGAAAGCTGGTGACTTAAATGCCGTTTGCGCATTAGGTAATCTTTTTTATGAAGGAGTAGGAGTTCAACGTAATTTAAAAGAAGCGTTTACCTTATATTTGATGGCAGCTAAACAAGGAAATACGGTTGCTGCTCATAAAGTTGGTACCATGTATTTTAATGGAGAAAGTGTAAAAGTCAATTATAATCGAGCTATGCGCTGGTTTAAACGTGCAGCTAAAGCGGGTGTATCAGATGCTCAGCATATGATTGGCTTTATCTATGAAGAAGGATTTGGCTTTGAGCAAAATTATGAAAGTGCAAAAAAATGGTATAAAAAAGCAGCTAAAAATAATTATGCTAAATCACAATTCCGTCTTGGGGAATTATATTATTATGGCAAAGGTGTTTCAAGAAACTTTGAGAAAGCCTCAAAATGGTATAAAAGAGCAGCCATGCAAGGGAATGATGAGGCACAGTACAGTCTTGGCTACATGCTAAAAAATGGTGTAGGAGAGCCAGTAAACTATAAAAAAGCTTTATCTTGGTTTCGTCAAGCGGCGTTACAAGGTAATAATTTCGCAAGGCTTGATATTGCTGACTTATATGAAGATGGACTAGGTGTTGAACAGAACTATCATGAAGCAATGAAATGGTATCTTTTGGCGGCTGAAGCTGGTAATGAAAGAGGTCAGTTTTGTTTAGCATATGCGTTTGATATAGGATTGGATGGACAAGTAGATTATCAAAAGGCAATGTATTGGTATAAAAAATCTGCAATACAAGGTTATGTTTATGCGCACCATAATATTGGAAAGTTATATGAGAACGGTGAAGGTGTAGAGCAAAACTACGAATTGGCTCTTAAATGGTATATTGTAGCTGCTGATCAAGGACACAGTAATGCACAATGTAGTATTGGTTATTTTTATAATCATGGGCTAGGTGTTAAACAAGATTATAAAGAAGCGGTAAGGTGGTATCGCCTTGCTGCACATCAGGAAAATGTAGTAGCACAATTTAATTTAGGCGGTTTTTATGAAAATGGATATGGTGTACAGCAAAATTATGAAATGGCAGCTAAATGGTATCGCCTCGCATCACATCAAGGTGATGTTGACGCACAAAATTGTTTACGAAATTTATATAGCAGTGGGAAACTTCAACTGCCTGAATAAAACGAAGTAATTAAAAAATAGTAGTACAAACCGAAACTCAGGTTGTACTACTATTTTTTCTATGATTGTAAATGCACTATAAGCTGCTGCATGTTCAATATAGTGAAATTCACATGTGATTCCTCACTGTTCCAACAAATGGACACAGGATGTAATTGATCGATATACATTACTTGTGTCTGAATGTCTTGATACTTGTCTTTTATTTCAATTGTATTCAGCAAATGTGGAGCGGTGTTTGGCAATAGACTTGTTTTATAGAGGGCTTCCTTCATTGTCCAAAATTCATAAAATAAATGTAATTGTTTTAGTTCGGATTGTTGACGTATTGTTGTCAACTCAGCCTGTGACATTGCATATTGCATGGCATCTTCAGTCACATGCTTTATTTTTTCAACATCAATCCCTACACGACCTTCATTCGTTAGTGCTATAACGATCCACTCTCCAGAATGAGCAAGATTAAAATCGCCTGTCCAACTATCGTTTTCTATAACATAGGGGCGTCCATGCTCATTTCGAGTAATTTGGATATGCCGAGCATCGGTTAAGTGTTGGATTGACCATCTAATAAGAACATTTCCAAGCAATGCTCTTTGCCGATCCTGCCAATGGATGTATTTTAATATCCTTTGCTGATCATTATATGGAAGATGAATGAAAAACATATCCCATTCGGATTTTTCTAATTGTGAACCCATTGGAAGTGCAAATACATGTACGCCATTAAATTTTGGCATTATCGAACTGCGACTGCCTTAGGCTCAGGAAAATAGCCTATTTCAACGCCATAATCAATCATATTTTGAATGAACGCTGCATTAGGTACTGCGCATGTAATAGTAGAACTCGCTAAAAATTCCTGTGTTTTATTGCTATTAAATAAAAACGGTGAATCACTTGCTCCATCACCTTCAAGCTGTGCAATTGCTAAAGATAAATATTCTTGAACTTCTTCAGAATGCTCGCCATTTAATAGCCAGTCCGTATACTCCTGTGCAGTGACAATGTCTAAGTCATAGTCAAGTTCCTTCATTATCTTGATAAACTCTAGATAAGGTAGAGGAACAGGATTACATAGGTGGAATATATGTCCGTTTGATGTTGGCTGACAAGCTAGAGCAACTAATGCTTGGCTTGCATAATTGATCGGTGTAAAATCAACATGCCAATTAGCAGTTGGTGTTTTACCTAAGTAAAGCATAGATTTAATCATTCGGTAAAAAGCATTATCGTCTATATTGCGTTGGAATTTCCCTGTGTCGGAATGGCAGGTTAAATTTCCAACACGATAGATTGAAATTGGTATCTGATCATTTATAGCATTTCGAACAAGATTTTCAGCCTTTAGCTTACTTTGCGTATAAACATTCTCGAGTTTACTATCATAATTAAAGTTGCCTTGTGCTTCATTGGGCCCCCATTGATGTGCGGCAAGCTCCTCTGGAATCCCCATTGTTGATACATAGTGGAAATGGACACCTTGTTTCTGTTTTGCGAGTTCAAGCAAATATTTAGTGCCTTCAACGTTTACATCATTAAAATGATCTGCTGCGCCGAAATGCCTTACATCTGCTCCGCAGTGAATAATTGCATCAATTTCTGCAACAATTGCCTGCTCATCCTTCACGGATAAATTAAGTGCATGTTTTCCCAAATCGCCTTGAATAACTGTTACTCGATTTTCCATAAGGACATCGATATCCTTTTCGAAATAAAATAGCATACTATCCATTAGCTTTTCTTTAAGTGATGTATGTGCACTTGGTCGAATTAGACAGTAGATATGTGCATTTGTTTTCATTAATAGCTCATATAATACATGACTTCCTAAATAGCCAGTGGCCCCTGTTAACAAAACCGTATTCATAGGTAAAGGTTTTACCGCTTGAGAGACTGGTAGGGCATTAGGCTCCATTAGTTCCTTCGAAATTAAATTAGTTGTCCGCTCTTGATGATCATGCACCTCAGGTCGATAGTTACTAATATAATGGTCAAGCTCTGCAATAGTTTGATGCTGGAAGAAATCTTGAATTTTTAAAAATGGAACATGCTTTTTCACTTGTACAAGAATTTCAAGCACTTTTAGAGAATGTCCACCAATGTGAAAGAAATTATCATGAATTCCTACACGCTCAATACCAAGTACATACTCCCAAGCATTTGCTAACAATTGTTGGATGTCGTTTTCGGGAGCATCATATGGACTGTCGAGAGATGGAGTTAGCTCCATTGTAGCTAATTGTTTACGATCAATTTTGCCTGTTGGAGACAATGGCATGTCTTGTAATTCAAAGAAACGTTCAGGAACCATATAATCAGGTAGATTGCGTGCCAAATAATCTCTAATAGATGCTTGCTCTACCTGACTACCTCCCGATACAGTGTAGTAGGCAGATAAGCTATTATTGCCATCTGTCATTTTCTTCGCAAGAATAATGGTTTCTTGAATGTTAGGATGTTTGCTTAATACCGTTTCAATCTCCCCAAGCTCAATACGAAAACCCCTTACTTTGATTTGGGAATCTTTACGCCCGACAAATTCAATAACGCCACTTGGCAATAGTCGAACTAAATCACCTGTTCGATACATCCGTTCATTTGACTTAAACAAATGGGGGATAAATGCTTCGGCGGTTTTTTCTGGTTGATTTAAGTAGCCTGCAGCTAGGCCAGCACCTGCAATACATAATTCTCCTATTTCATTAATAGGACAAAGCTGACCATCCTTATTCATAATATACATCTCATAATTAGCAATTGGCTTACCTATAGGAATACTTGCCTGATTGCCTTTTAGTTCATCTTTTACCCTGTAATAGGAGGACAGCACGGTACACTCAGTCGGTCCATAAACATTAATAATCTCAGTTGTTGTACCGAATTTTTCTTGCCACCTTTGTACGACAGTAGGCATAAGAGCTTCTCCGCCAACTGACAAATAGTTAAGTGAAGATAATTTTCCAAGGTATTCTAGAGGGAGGTGTGTAGCAAGCTGTGTAAAAAATGCATTTGGCACGGTAGCAGTCGTTATTTGTTCCCGTTCAATCATATCAGCGAATGCCTCAATGGATATACGTTCGATGCTTGTTAACAGATGTAATCTTGCACCTGAAAAGAAAGCTGTAAATGTTTCCGTAACAGATGGGTCAAAACTGTAGGAGATAAATTGAGAAAAAACGTCGGTTTTCGTTGCTTGGTAGATTCTTTGATTATCTGTAATCAAGTTAATAACAGCTTCATGCTTGAGCATGACGCCCTTTGGTTGGCCTGTCGACCCTGATGTATAAATAATATAGGCTAAATCGGTTGGATGGAGGTCGATGTGAATATTTTCTATTGGAAAGCTTCTCTCCATCTGATTCATTGGAAAAACGGTTCGAGATAGGGAATCATTATGCATTAATTCATTGATCAGTTGAGTATATTCATCTTTTGTAAATATGAATGAGGCACCTGTATCATTCAAAAGGAAATGACAACGTTCTTTCGGATAGCTAGGATCAATAGGGACGTATATACCTCCTGCTTTTAAAACGCCAAGTAAAGCAACTACTGTTTCTTTACTTCGTTCCATGACAATCGCTACATAATCGCCTTTTTGTAAACCATTGGCAATTAACAGATGAGCAATTTGATTAGATTGTTCATTTAGCTGACGATATGTCATCATGCCGCCATTAAATGATAATGCGATGCGGTCAGCAAACTGATTCGCTGCTTGATAAAATACTTCAGGTATTGTTTTGTTCTTTTCATAATGCGCATTTGTTCGATTTAATGCCTGGTATACTAACAAATCCTCCTCATTTAACAGTTGTGTACGATCAGATGGGAGCATTTGTTGTTCCGGTAGTTTCGTTTTAGAAAGTGGTGTAATTAAATCTAGTTCTTGTTTTATATTCAATTATAACAACTCCTATTTTTAGAAAGGAGAGCTGTCTTATAAGACTCTCGATAAGCAGAATTTAATAGTCAATTTCATAAACTGCTCAAAACCTACAAGTAAGTAGCAGCATGACCAAGAACAAAATGACTTAATTCTACTTATAGGACAGCTCCTTTCATTTTTATCTCGGATATAACTGGCAGTAAGCAAAGGTAAACCAAATGATTAAATGGCATTCAATTGCCAGTAAATGCCCGATTGGTTTACTAACATTCAAAGGGATCAAGAAACTCCCTCTGAATGAAGTTTCACTTTATTTCACTTCAAATGTATTCACAACATTTAACAATTCACTGGATAAGTCATTCAACACTTTAGCTTCTTCGGAGACTCTATGCACAGTGTTAAGTTGAGATGCAGACGTTTCGGCTACTGCTCTTGTATTATCTCTCGAAGTTTCAGAGAAATTTTCCATATCCTTAACGGCAGAAGTTACTTCCTCCATACCCGCAGCCATTTCTTCAATCGTTGCAGATAGTTCTTGAATTTGTCCAGTTACATGATGAATGGAAGTTAAAATTTGACTAAACGACTTTTCGGAATCATTAATCATTATTAAACCATTGTCCACTTCTTCCACAGCTAGTCTCATAACATTTACAGAGTCATTCGTATCATGTTGGATATGGGAGATAAGCGTGGAAATTTCACGAGCTGACGCCTCTGATTGCTCAGCAAGCTTGCGAACTTCATCTGCTACAACAGCGAAGCCACTTCCAGCTTCTCCAGCGCGAGCAGCTTCAATTGCTGCATTCAATGCTAGTAAATTCGTTTGGGAAGCGATACCTGTAATAATACCAACGATTTCTTCAATTTTACCTGAATGCTCACCAAGCATTTTTACAGATGCCGCTGATTGATTGACAGCTTTACTAATGGCATTCATTTGGGCAACAGATTTATTAGTAGATTCATTGCCTTTTTCAGCTTCTTCTGAAGTAAGGATAGAGGATTCTGAAATTTGATTTGATGTCATGGCAAGTCGTTGAATGCCAATGCTCATTTCTTCAATTGTAATGGCGCTTTCTTTTGCCTTTTGTACTTGTAAATCAGCTCCCCCAGCAATCTCTTGCATGGCTGAAGCTACGCTATTGTAAGAATCTGTTGTTTCCTGCATATTGGTCGATAAAACATTTGCGGAGTTTGAAACGTGTGTAGAAACATTTGTCGCACTTTTAATAACGGTTCTTAAATTCTCAATCATGAAATTAAAGTTTTCCGTTAGTAGGCCAACTTCATCTGTTGATGATACAGGTAAAGGTTCAAGCTCTAAATTACCTTCCGCTACCTTTCTAGATTGTATGGATAGTTGCTGAAGAGGTTTCAATTTTCTATTTAAAAGCGAGTAAACCGCAATGGAAGAACCAATTAAGAAAATAACTGTAACTACAAGAGTCCATAATACTTCTGACATAGCCTTAGCGGTTACCTTTGATACATCATAGTCCATTGCATAAGCAGCCAAGATAGAGCCATCTTCATCTACAATAGGTGTAAGTCCTGTTTTATAGCTACCAAATTCATCGCTATATACATCAGTAGCTGTAGCTTCCTTTGTTTCAAACACTTCTTTGATCTTTGTAAGAAAATCTGAAGATAGACCCATTTCTATCATATCCTGGTTATATTCAGCTCCTACATTAAGTACGCTAGATGAAAGAACCGGTGCATTTATTTTTTCTCCATCTACTGTAACGAGAAAAAGATTCGTAATAAGATCTGATTTATTGTTTATAGCGTCCATTTCTTCTGTCAAACGAAGGACATCTGGGTTACTAGCATTAGGTTCCTGCAGTACAGATTGCAATGTCTTTAAATCTATAGTCTTTGATAGAATCATTCCTTTTTCATACAGGGATTGATCCATATCTTTAAAATTGCTTTCTCTCACTATATAATAGGAAAGACCTAAAGTGACTAATCCAAATAGTAATAAGATACTTAAGATTATGACCGTTAATTTCTTACTGATGGACATATGCTGTTTCTTGCTTATCTTCATGCTCTTCCTCCTAAAATTATATACAAAACATATTTGAGGTAAAAAAAGGAACAATAGCGGGTATGATAGTCGAATGTAACTAGATGAGAACGTTACAGTTGGTAGTTCAGATGTAATTAATCATGGAAGTTCATGTTCCTTTTTACAAAAAATTATGAATGTAAATTAAGCCATTCATCCCCTAACAATAAACAACTATACTGCCAAAAAATACGGTTCACAACCCAATGAACTTACTATTTCGACTTTAAATCTTCGGGATTAAAACTAAAAAAATAGTTTTTTAGTCTGTAAAATTCCTATTTTTGTGGATATTTATACAATAAAATATCTTTATATTAATATAAAGTAATTTAGAGTCGTTATCTAAGTTGATTTCAAATGATTAAAATATAGGTGAAAAATTCAGAGCTTTATTTTATTGGGGAAGGGTAAATCCCTTCGTGTAATAGATAAAAAGGCTATCCACTAGTTCGTATTTGAACTTGTGGATAGCCTTTTTGTTGCAGTTATTTAGCTTTGATTACCAAAAATACCAGGTGACATATCTGACATTCCTGGTGGGTTTAAGCCAGGGAAACTAGGAAATTGCCCGCCTGGATATGGCATCGGAGGGCGCGAAGGATATGGTTGTGACGGATATGGCATCGGAG
>NZ_JARVRU010000101.1:0-30332 GCF_030209535.1 Lysinibacillus sp. fls2-241-R2A-57 | reverse complement strand
TCTCTCCTTCGATTTCTATTATTCGTTTTATCTCATAACCTTGTATTTTTTTGCTCTCCTATTAAAGGAAAACTCAGCTGGCATGATCGAAAATAGTTCGGCATTCGGAACGAAATTTTTTCCTTCCATGACATGCTGATCAATGACGGCACATCCTACTCATCTATATTGAAAAATCCAGTAAAGGTCGATTTTGTAGCTCGATCTGTTCCTCCTGTTAAGGGTTCTCATGCGGTGTTGCTCTTCTTATAATGCCGCTTCCTTTTGGGCTAATTCATGTTGTTCTTGCTCTCGCATTTCATTTCTAAGTGCAATAATTTTTTCATCTAAAAATTTCAACCCATTCACCTTCCATTTCTTGAACATTTTTTCACCAGTAGACTCCAGCTAGTCAACAATCATGCGCTTTGGACGCCCTTTACCATGTCCTGTCATACGACCACCGCCCTTGGATTCTAATAAAATACGGTTTAAGTATTTATGAATCTGGCTATTAGATAACGTTTGGTAGTCTAGCTCTAGTCGATTGCAAATATAGAAATTGATCGCATCTCGTTGAACCCGTTCCTGATTTAAGCACTCTAAGGCAAAAGCTATATCATATGGATTAGATGGCCGATTTTTTAACAGCTCTCGTGCAAAATAGTGCAAAATAATTGGATGATATGTGCTTTTTTGTAGGCCTGCATACTGACAGTGAAGATAATTGACTGTATTGTATTCAGTAGCAAAATCGAGAAAATCAATATGCTCTGAGCGCAGTTTGGCACCTAATTTTAATTTAAAGCGCGCTAATTCTAGCTCATTATGTGCAAGCTCTATTGAATGATCTAGGACAATGTTTGTTGTGTAATTTGTAAAATCTAATTCATTCACTTCTTCAGCAAATCGTACTTTAAGAATTGTTTCATTCCCCGATGCCTCATAAGGAAGCTCATAGCTATTATGCAGCATATACAGCTTTCCATTATGCTTGACAATACCTTGTGTAATGATGAGACTTGCATCGTCTACAATAATGTTGACGCCAGCAATAATGCCATCAGAATAGTCTTGGAAATACAAATCTAAAAATTCTCTCGGGTAATCTCGCAAATTTTCCAGCATTTCTCGCTTTAAAATGCGACCTTTTTGAAAATGTGGATATTGATTGGCAAACAAGCTGTCACCCACCTCTTTTCTCTTTATTTCACTACATCCTCCAGAGGCTTTGGGCCAACATAATGTTGGTCACTCAGTCTTTGCCACAGGACATGGCGTTCTTAGACGGAGTTCCTCTATTTCAGCGGATGTCTTTTGTACCGAAAGCACAGCGACAGGTACAAGTGTCTTTTGTACTGAAAGCGTAGCGACAGGTACAAGTGTTTAGACACCCGCTGAAAAAAGTTAAAAGCATGCTTTACTTTAATCCATCAAAGAAATCTAGCTCAGACAAATCTGTTTCAAAAGCAAAGAATTCCTTCCTTCCCATAAACAGCTGTTCGTCTTTTCTTGTTACCGGTACGACATGGAAGCCCCAATGATCTACTCCTGCGAAGACAAAGAACTTTACTTCCCCATTAGCGATGGAATCCGTCTCGTCTTGTGGAATTTTATCGTGATAATATGCCGCGATATTCTCATACAGAACAGGCGCAAAATCCTCTTGACGATTAAAGTAAGTGTATTTATACGATGTCTGATTGTCGCTACCAGTTAGGAAGAATTCAACCTCTGTGACACCCCACGGACGAGAAATCGTGCCGTGAATTTGATTTAGCCTTTCTAAGCTACTGATGAGTAATTTTTCCTGACGATTATGTGTAAAGGCGCTAACCGTATAAGGTACTACTGGTGCATGATTCGTTACTTCCGTTTCGATCATGCCTATCTTTTTCGCATTTAAATAACGAAGTGCTCCTCTTAGGCAAGCAAGCTTTAGTTCAGGTACTTTGCCGACATTTTCAGCTTTTTGCCTAAATTCAATGCTGCGTCCTGGTACAAATTCCTTTAATGCCTCGCGAAACGCATCGATTTTACAGGATTGTCCAGTTAGTTTGATAATGGAATATTCACCCAAAACCCCACTCTCATAAAACTCCTCTAAAAATTCTCGCACAATATCATAAATATCTGCCTTAATGAGATGGTTGATTTCCTTAATGTTGAAAAAGACATTTGGATAGTCATAAACTTCCTTAAATTGATTGTTTTCTAGCATGGACAGACACCAGCGATCTACCGCTGTAACATTTAAATCACTATCCTGTTGCATATCGCTGTCCGAATAAAAACGACTTCTTAAAATACCTGTTTTTCGGAAAAATTCTTTCTTCATTTCCTCTGCCATTTCCCATAAGAAATAATAATTATTGCGGACACGTAGGTATTCATCTCGTGTTCGGTTTTCATACTCTTTAAAGCGAGTAGGGATGATGTACTCGGCCTCTACAAAGGCTTTTTCGAATTGCTCGTACACTGCTTCTGTGCCGTAATCGTCTACATATCGATAAATATCCTTACCAGGAATATCAATTAATGCGTCGATATCATAAGCATTTTTTCCTCGACTATAATAGTTCGCAAAAACAATTTTCATAAATTGAAAAATACGATATGTAATATTGTTGCCACCAAAATTCGTATCTCCATTTTCATACGTTGTATGAATATCAATTTTGTAAGAAATACGCCCATCCTCTATTCGAAACTTGCAGGAGGAAAGGTCTGTAGTTCCACCTCCACAATCGATTACGAGTGCATTATATTGCTTGCCATCCAAAAAGCTATTATTTTCTATTTGATTGGCGATCGTATTATATAGAACCGCCATACCTTCATCGAGGGCATGCTCCGTTTCGATTTGATATTCAGGTAAAATCGCATGAAACATATCTAAAAATTGCGTTTTCAGCTTAACGGGACTAGAAATATGCACATGCTTGAAGCGACATTTAAATTGATGCTCCGCCATTCGAATAATATAAAGCAAAAACTCTCTTAAAATTTGGCTTCGTGGGACAAGTGCCGTATTTCCGTTAGCATCCATGACCTCTTCCAATTTGGCATAATTACTTACCCAGCGTTTAATGCCTTGGAATTTCGTCGCCAATGATGTATAGCTATTTTTTTTCATCATTTTTAACGCTTCATAGCCGAAATGATAGCTTACTTGTTCTGAATTCGAGCAATCTGCTACTGTCATGACAGTCGGCACTACTTCAATCCATTCATTTTGATGGAGAGGGTCTGGAAATTGGACAAAATTGATGCTATTTAGCTGAATTCTTTCATTTAATAAATCATGACTGCAAGGGGAAGAGACATAATCACTCTCTAAATAGACACCAGCCGTTGTATTTGTTGTTCCAAAATCAATGGCAAGAATGGCATTGGTTGTTTCTAGCTGTTTTATTTCTAAATCTGGTATTGGCACCTTATAGTAGTGAAGATTTGTAGGCGGAAGTGGGGTTTCCTGATAGTAAGTCTTATAAATATACTCAGAATCTTGCTTTCTTAAAAAAATAAAGCTATAGTTTTTATTTTTTGTTTTCCGGATACCAATCGCTTCGTCAGCAGCAAAGAAATACTGATTTGGGACTTCGTCGTCTTTTAGAACATTCAAAATACCGCACAGCTCCAATTGCTCATTTACTAGCAGTACATTGGATTCAACAAGAAAACCGCCTGTTTCTACGAAATATCGATCAGGTTTATCAATCTTCATTCCACTATATAAGCTCATTTTGGCAGGAATTTTAATATCACCATTGTCAGACATAGGTGTTTTTAAATACTTTTGCATGGCCGCTTCGACTCTTTCAAAGCCCCCATCCTTGCTTTCTCTAATAAGAGGGTTTTCTTCAGCGCCACGATATCTTAATATCTTGTCGATTAACTCGTCTCTTGTCAGTGTATTAATAAGCCCTGTCACCAATTTTTCCTTATAACAAATATTTCTAAGCTGGAAGGTTGTCATTTCCATTAATTCTACACGTGTATAGGTCATATATTTCTTTTCTGTATAGCGCTTATTGGCATAAAGTTTATACGAATATTTAGTCGTCATTCAAAAATCCCTCCTCTGCTCTGTTTAGTAAAGAACTATTCGATCTAGCTTCATCGTTTCCTCTGCATCCATAATGCCGAAGTGATATTGCCAATAAACCTCTATACGAAAGCCAATTGGCATGAAAATTTCTTGTACTAGCTGTACCTTTCGCTGATTTTGTTCTGTGTGCTTCTGAGGTATGTACAAAAGCAACTCATCCTGCCCCTCTGATTTCACATAAATTATGCAATGCTTAAAGAGCCTTTTCAGCGTATCTTTTAATAAGTAGATTTCTTCACCTGTTTGGTAAAGTCTTAGCATATTCAGGACAACTATTTCTTGCTCCTTTTTCGTAAAGGCTTGAATATTGTCACGTACTAAATTGCCAAAGATATTTGCTTCGATTTCTCTTAGAATAAAGTGAATAAAGAACTCTCTTTTATTCATGCCCTGCATACGATCAATTTCAGCTAAGAAATGCAAGGCGATGTCAAAAAGATAGTCCCTAAACTCTATATTTGTAGTATTATCCGGATGGAAAAGATTATTAAAAATTTCAAAATAGCGATAATATGGATTTACTTCAACATGCTGTTCAACAAACTGTGCATTTAATAGTTGTGGACTAAGTTCCATATAGGGCGAATACGTTGTGGCAAGGTTAAAATAAATATCCTTTTTAGAAAGGCCCTCATCTTCAGCTTTAATAAGCAAATCCCAAATATAGTTCATAGCCAAACACCTTCACATTTATATTCAAAAAAATGTCGTTGTACTTCCGATACGAGGAAGCTCAATATGTCATTTGAAATAAAGCTTCTTTCCTCTTTCGCCTTAAACTTTAGTAGCATCGTTTTTTTATGACCATTATCGCCTATCATTTCCGTTAAGAAAGGATTCGCAGAGTGACTAAAGCTTGTTCCTGAAAACGAGTCCAATATGTCAACATCAACAAGCTCAAGTCTATTGGCTACCTCGAAGGAATTAATCATACGAGTAATTTCGCCCTTCGTTTTAATACTAGCAGTATACTTACTAGCAAATTTGTGCATAAAATGCTCTATTCGTCGATTTGATACAAGCTCGTAATTTAATTTCCCGATCTTCTCGTCTTCCATTTTTACAATTTTCACAAGCTCCCAAACCCCTGATTTATCTTGCGGTGAAACAACTGTCAATTCATTGTCCGAACGTTTAACGTAGCGAACACTTTGCTCATCAGCTTCGACAAGATAGCCATGCTGGTTTCCGGTTTTTCGTAAGGAAAGGACATGCTCAAAATTCACCTTATCAACGGCCGGGACAGGAAACCCAACATTTTTCAGCGTATGCCGTTCAATGTTCCAAAGCGGCACCATATTCAGTCGTTTTTTCTGCTCATACTCCTCTAAATCAATGATGATTTCAGTGATTTCAACATCTTCGTTTAAAGAAGGACAATCCACCAAATTTACATCAAAAAATTTATAAGCGAATGGGTGATTGATTGTTTTCCATGGTAAGCCATTTATTTGGAAAATCGGATAAAGCCTGTCGATTTCTTGCAAATAGTCGGTGTTTCTCGTAAGACTGACCTTAATCTCTACTTGTCCTTCTGTCGTTACTAGCCTTCCACTGAAGTGTCGCTGCTCAGCAAGTAACTGTTGAATTTGCATGGAATCACATTCTAGAAATAATGTGAACAGTACTGCCGTTTTATATTTTTTAAACGATTCAAGTAGTTTTTCAATTTTGATTGGTTTACTTTCTATATCAGCTGATCGCATCGGGAATAAGCATTCATGAATGGGATCAACATCTTCCTTGGAACTAAGCGTTACATAAATGTCAAACCTATCCTCTGCATTATCTATTTCGTTGAATATGCGCTCCTCAAGTCTTTTGTTCATTTCATCCTGATAATCGATTAAATTTACAAAAACGCCACTGACAATATCCTTTAGTAGCTGACGTTGTTCTAGATCCTCTATTTTACGTAACCGTTCAAACATGAGCTCTTTTATCAATTTATTTTCCCTCTTTCATCACCTCAGAGTCAGATGGCTGATCGGCAGCTGTCCCTTCATTCATAGGTGGAGTTTCTTCCTCAGGTACTGCTTTACCAGCTGGTGGTCCTTGAGGAACAGGATTTAATTTATCATTGGCGTTCATAACCTTTCGCTCTAGACCTAAAACCTTTGATAGTAGCTCTGTCTCCTGATAAATTTCCTGTGCAAGTGTATAATATTCAATTGCTTTTCCGTACTCTTGGCTTGCATAGCTCTGATCCCCGCTTTTTTCTAAGCCTTCAGCCTTCAATTCCTTCTGGGCCTTTTTCAATTCAGCTATTTTAGCCTCTGTCTCTTCTATTTTCGTCTTTATTTGAGGTTCGCCAGTATAAGCAATGGTAAGGGCTTTTTTTCTGGCTTTTTGATACGCTGCAAGAGCCCCATTGTAATCCTCTGACTCAAATCGAAAATCTCCATCTTTCACAGCTTCAGCAATTTGTACAATGGTATCCATATTAGCGATTCTTTGCTCGATTGCTTCTTTTCCAAAATCATCAATGAGCTTGCCTTCCTTTTTAGCCTTTTCATATTGCTCAAGCGCTTCATTAAATTTTCCTTCTTCTGCCAACTTATCCCCATTAATGATCAGCTCAGTAATTCTTAATTTTTTCGCTAGCAAATTCCTATGTATTGGGTCGTTCAATTTCTTTGCTGCATTTCTACCCTCGCTATATTCCAGAAGCGCCTTTTCATAATTTCCATCTTGAAAATAAAGATTTCCGCTCTTTTCATGATCTTTCATTTCCACGGTTAATTCGGCCATTTTTTTCCCTTGTTTTGCTTGATAATAAATTGCACCTCCACCTACGATTAAAGTTACGATTAATGCAGCTGCAATCATTTTGATGTATTTCATCTTTTTCTTGTTCGTTTCCTGGTAAACCTTGTTAACGAATATAGCAGCGATTGTGTAATTATTAACAACCTTCCTTTGCCTGCTTAAAAGTACCTCTTCTAATAAATCAGTATATTGCTCCGGCTCTTTTACATCTTCCAGCGCATCTGCCATCTCAATTTCACCGACATCTTCCCAAAAGCCGGCTGTACAAAGCACTAATACATCGCCATCCATTAACTTCATTTTTTTAGAGACAAAAGGCTGAAAATCATTTGGTTTGCCAAGATAATTTAGCAGATTGGTTCTTTCCTCATGCTGACTAATATCTAACGAACGGTTCCTATTACTCACTAGCTCTTGTGCCAAGCTTTGATCAGTGCTTTTAAACGATAAAGTGCCATTGCGAAAATGATACAGTCTCGAGTTTCCTGCAACTGCAACAATCATTTTTGAGTAATCTGATACGACCATAACGATACTAGCTTTTAATCTTACTCTTAAGCTTTGATTTTGCAGTATGTTCTGCGCATATCTTATATATTTTTTGATACTTCTTCTGGACATGGATGGCTTTTCCATAAATTTTTCTAAAATTGCCTTCACCGCAAGCTCTGCACTACTTATTTCCTGATCTGAATCTAACCCCTTCACAGCTACCCAGCAGGCTACATCGTCCAGCTCTGTATAGGCAAAGTAATCTTTATTTTGCAAAAATGAGCCCGCTTCGGATAAAAAGCTTGTTTTAAAGTTGCTATTTTCCTTTCTCATGATTCCCCTCCTCGACTATTAGTAGTAAGAGCTCTGACCGATAAAATGATTACCATGTTTTTTCTAGGATGACGATGGTTGCATTATCTTGATTTTTTAAGCGTTTTTGTTCAACAGTTTTAATGATGTTTTGTGCAATATCATACGGTGGAGCGTGCTGAGAGAGAATTTTCTCCATTTCAACCTCTGTTATCGTATCGTAGACTCCATCACTAAATAGACATACCTTGTCCCCTTTTTGTAGCTGAATCGGACTTTTTCCTATATCTAGATTTTTAAAGCCTTCATATCCTAAATAATTGATAAGTCTCTTTTTCAAAGGATTTTCCTGTACTTCAAGCTGCGATATTTCACCAGAAATATAACGCTCTGTTAAAACTGATTCAAAAATATGCTTTTGATTGATAGCGATAAATTCTCCGTTTCGAAAAATTGTTATCACACTATCTCCTACGGCTCCCCAGTGAAGAAATCCGTTGTTATCAATAACGACCGCCACTAATGTCGTACCACCATTAGAGCCATTTAAATTTTCGAGTATCATATGGTTACTCGCTAAAGCAGTTTCCTTAAAAAATTTTTCTAAATTGTTTAGGCCACTTAGCTTTTTGAATTCTTGTATAAATGTCGTGACAGCAACGGTACTTGCCATCCTACCGTTAGCTAATCCACTGATGCCGTCTGCCAGGACAGCAATTGTTCCATAATTCGTTTCAGTTGTAGAGAAATAGTCATCCTGCTCATCCCGTCTACCAATTGTTTGACCATTTCCAATTTCAATTTTGTTTTTTTCAACTTTTTGCGTAAGCATGCTTCTAATCATTAGTAATGTAATGATTACAATAATAAATACTAGCGCAATTATGTATGGCAGTAGTTCCAGTCCCATTTATCATCATTCCTCGCTCTGGTTGTTTTCCCATTCAAAGTGAACGCCACATAAAGGAATGAAAAGAAACATACTTCCACCTAATTGGATAACATCATATGCCGCTAGCTCTGTTGGCGTATAAACCGCTTCATTGTTAAGATAGGCCAATCCCGATGCATCTCCAGGCAGTAAATAGAAATTCCTTTTTTTAGGGTCATAAACGATAACAGCATGGTTACGCTTAGAAATTGAATTATCTCCAACAATTCGAATGTGCATATCTTCTGCTCTACCTATAAAGTTCTTTTCCGATAAAATTCTATAATCTCGCCCCATTTGAGGTCCTTCAATACAAACTAGCCATCCCGTTACCGGATCGATTCCATCCATTTCTCCGAGATATGGCATTGTCTTATCATCAACATCTACTGTTGTTGGCTGACTGCTTGACCTTTGCTCCTGCTCCACCATTACATTGCAATATGGACAAACATTTCTATGTCTTCTTGAACTAAACATGTGACCATTTGTACATCTAATCAAACTCATTTTCGCTATCCCCCGTCTGTGTTACGAATCTTATTTTTTCTCTATTTCACTAAAATTCGTGTATTTGCTATGTATATCGTATCTCCATTACCTATGGGGTAAGGGTTTTCGTGCTTTAATCTATTTTTTACGCGCTTATGAGCTTTTTTGATACCCACACCATTGACAGAATCAATGTCCTCTATGTACCATACTCCAGATACACAATTTAATACGGCATGCTCATAGTTGATGAGTGATTCATACTCTGTACCACTTAAGTCAATATCTGCCTGATTGCTAGCTGAACTTTTTCCAATAAGTAATGAAGTTTGTTCATCTATCTCCCATTCCTCAACTTCCACTCCCCGATCATTGAGGAGAACTAGCTTTCGAATGTCCGTTTTGGTCACATCAAATTTCGTTACTTTTGTTTCATATTTCATAGAGCCAAAAATAATAGCGAGTATGACCATCACTATACCAATCATCGTTTTCAAAAGAACATCCTGATTCATGACAAATACATAAAGAATGAAAAAGAAGGCGACTGTAACAATAATGATATCGATAATTTTTATAATCATTTGTTTCTTTGTGTTTTCACTGTATACATCCGTTGAATTTTGGTCATACATGATCTTACACTCCTTCATACTAGCTATGGCTTTGTATTACCTGTTAAAAAATCGTTCAAATAAATCAGTTGTATCTAACGGATTCTTCTTTGCATTCTTATTAAGGGTTGATGATGTTTCCTTTGTTTTAGGATTAAAGCCAAAAAAATGCTCAAAGTTCTTTTCAATATTGTCCATATTGAAATCTGGCTTTTTTTCAGTAGACTGTTGGTGTGAAGATTGTTTTTCACTTGTCTGTCCTCTACTCCAACTTTGACCCGCTCCGTCTAGTCGCGCGTCATACGCCTCTCTTGAAGCCTGATCCTTCAGTACTTTGTATGCCTCTGTCACTTCTAAAAAAATCTTTTCAGATTCTTTACTTCCACCGCTCACGTCTGGATGATGTTTTTTTGATAGCTTCCGATAAGCGACTTTTATTTGATCTTGTGTGGCGTCTCTACTGACACCTAAAGTTTCATAATGCGTTTTCATGTTTTTTCATCCCCAGTATTAGGATTATTCAAAATTATCTAAGGAACTATGAAAGTCCCTTAGATAATGTGGAATGTCTATCAAGCAATAATCTTAGACAGCGTAGCCGCCTTCGATTTTCGCCAAGTCTGTTTTGTCTTTCTTTTGCTTAACGTATAAGTAGAATTCACCGATACCTTCTGTGTCACCATATTTTTCTGTGTAGTCAACAACAAAAGCATTTGGGAAATGAATTTTTCTTACTACTTGATCAGCAGAAATAACTTCTAATGTTACTTTACGGTAACAGTCAGCCTTTTCAGCTGGTACTAATGACCATAATCCTAATTTCATCGTATCATCAGAGTTATCACCATCAGTTGCAGTAAGGATTTTACCTCTAATTTTTAAAGTTGCTCCTACATCTGTAGAACGTGCGTTAGAGTCATTTGGAGTATCTGTATCATACTCAACAGATATAATGCTATCTAACCCTAGTTCAATTGCTTCTGATCCTTCTACTTTTAATACAAAACCCATTCTTATTACCTCCTAAAATTTGTTGAATCGACTTGTAAACTGCTGTAGATGAAATATATAATGTTTTCAATTTCTCAAGCCTCATGCAAGTGCATAAAGCATTAAGAAATATGTAATCATTTCACCTTACAATTTACGGTAGATTCGTATTTATGTTAAAAGATTTATGAATAAATCTTAAACATCCTACTTAAAAAGTTGCTCATTGTCTGTTTAAACTTGTTAGGCCTTGACGGCACTTGATGCCTTTGTAATCATCACTTCAAGGTTCTTCACATTACCGTTAAACATCAGGTCAATCTGACATGTGCTTGTTTTTTCATCGATAATGTAGCCGATGTCATCTCCATCGTGAATAATGGAGTTTACAAAGCCTTTGTCATTAAGCCATTTGCTTTTTTGACTACTTGGATTATTACTAAAGAATCGAACGATATTTTCGTGCTTAAAGTCACCTGATTGGAATCGTAGAATTCTCTCAATATACGTACTAACCTGTGTTTTGTAGATTGAATCAAATCCGTCTTCTTCCATCGCCAAGCTTCTTGCTTTATACACGGTAATACGTTTAATATCTTTATCTTGAAGCTGAGCATTTTCCGAAGAGAACACAAAGCCAAAGCTTCTGCTGTTAATAGCATCTTTAATATTATTAGTAAAGCCTGAGATTTCTTTTGCCATTGTAGTAACGGCTCTAAGTGAGTTATCACCGGCTTCAATATCGAATCGTACACCAGGGTAATTTCTCTGAACATTTCTGAAAGATTCTTTCAAATATTCTGGACATTGATAAGCTGAGACGATACCTGCAGCTACATAACTAGCACCAACATAGACGCCTTCTATCCAAAGCTTTAAGATATCTTCTTTTTCTTTAGACAGACGTGCTCCATTTTCTGTTGTCTGCATTCTTGTATCAATGATTACACCTGATTTATCTTTAGGAATAATGGTGAAGTTCGGTAGACATGGTATCGCGAACTCACTATAATCTTTTCGAACAAGCAATGAGCATTTATCGATAAGGCGATCAATACCTGCTGTTGCAATGCCATTGAACGTTGTTTCTTCTTCTGCCATGAAATTGAAGAAAATTTGTATCTTATAATCTTTCACAGTATCTAGAAGTATAGATAACGATTCCATTGTATTACCTTCTTGCTTAGCAACTTTATCGTTCCCTTTAAATCTAGATCTGCTAACTTTCATTTTTCCAGATGCCTCTAGTTCTAGAGCAGGGACAATCCCGTACCACACTGTATCTGTAAAGTCATTTTTCGAGTTAACAGTATTTAAATACGTGCGTAATCTTGGCATATTATTACTTTTAACGAGCATGTCTAACTTTGTGTTCGTTACAAGTAACGAAGGCTGCATACCTTTGTTTTTAGTCGCATACTGATCAAAGTACATTTTTACGCCTAATAGTTTTTCAACTAATGGTTTCACTGTTTTTACAAATTCATCCTTAGCATTCTTATAGAATTCTAAGTATGTATTGTAGTTTTGTACCTCAGTTTCTACATCAAATTCAGCCTTTACAGCTGGCAATGGAGAGAATGTTCTTACGACTAAATCTTTGACATAAGAGGATGGGGATTCTGTAATCTCCTCGTAGTCCTCTTCAAAAACTGTGCTTAAACCATAGTTACTATTTTCTTCAATAACCATCAGTTCAGAGCTATTATTTTGTGGTGCTTCAATGATTTTTAATTCACCGTTGTCACCAATAGAAAGTGTCCCAATTTGTAATTTTTCGGATTCATCTTCATCCTGATTAGCACCTAACAATAGTCTTGTTTTAATATCTTCGATTGCTAGAGGAAGCATCGCCATGACATTGTTGTAATTTCTACTTGCAACTTCGAACATCAGGTTAAGCTTGTCCCCTGTATCCAATTTTTTAGGATCACCGTCATCTAATTTGTCATATTCACCGTATAAGTAATGGATTTCTTTTCTGACTTGTCGAATGTCATCCATAACCTTTTTAGGAGAAATCATATCGAGCAGATTTTCAAATTTAAAATCTACATTCGCAATGCCCTGACTTCTTTTCGTATCGATGAGGGTAAATAGCATCTTTAAAAAATCATTATTTTGATCAATGGCTATTTCAGAAATACAGTCATCTTGAATGCCTTCAGGTTTTTTAAGTGTGTACATTACCTTTTGGTTAGCAGCATTGTAGAATGAATAAACCGTTGGAGAAAATTTATCTAAAAATTCGTCGAAGCTTTTGACAAGTAGATATTGATTAATTTCTTTAATCTTTTCATCACTAAGACTGTCAATCCCTTTTACATCTCCAACAAGCGTAATTAAATCCATTTTTTCGGGATTAATTTCCTCAAAGAGCATGGTTCTGTTTGTTTGACTAATAATCTCCATTCAGTCGGCCGTATGATTATACAGCCATCCCTCCTTTTTATAACGAATTTCGAGTAAGCATAATCATTAGTGAGTAGCGAATCAAATAAATAATCACCAAAACCCAATATTTGAAAAATAGTTATAAAACTATAAACATAGGGAATCTTCAGTTATTTCGAAGATTAGTAATAAATATACTTAATTCTACATGCTTAAACATCACTGATGACTTTATGTATCACAAAGTAACTATATACAATATCTAAATTTACTGTCAATAATTTCAATAGAATATTATGTAAAATAAGAATATTGTTTCATATTTGGCAAAATTCAGATGAAGTTAAATTTATGATATTTTATGTAAAAAAGATGCGCTATTCTCCATTTTTTAATATAAAAAACAGCTTACGGCGTTGTTGTTTCTAGTCCATAAGCTGTTCGGTAAGCACCTATTTAGTTTTGTAAAATGATAATATAGAATCATTTTTGTAAAATGATTGGTCATTTAGAATTATTTTCCTTATTATAGTTCTTTATCCTGTTGATAATAGGTTCAAAAGAAATTATTAATTCCATATATTTAAGTGAAGGACATCTTCTTTTTGCATGCACAGATAGCCCCCACATAATAGTTTGTGACAACAGAATACTCACTTTTTTATTATAAAACCTTACATTCTCAATCCTATCCTCGATTAGTCGCTGGGATATATCCATTGGAATTACATTTGTCAGTGAAAAATAAAATGTTGCAGCTAAACTATAGATATCCGTATAGACACCTTGCTCCGACTTATAGGAATATTGTTCAAGAGGAGAATAGCCTGGACTTGTAAAAATTTGATAATTTTCAGTAGTTTTATAAAAAATCGCTGAACCAAAATCTAGTAAATATGGATTACCCTCTGAATCTATCATAATATTACTTGGTTTAATGTCTCTATGGAGTATGCCTTTTTTATGCAAATAACGCAAAGCATTCATTAAAGGAAGAAATATATCCGAATATACATGATCTCTTTCATGAATTTGATACCTATTTAAATACTGATCTAACAACATCCCTTCATAATATTCCATAACGATATAAATCGATTCATTTTCCTCAAAATGTTCGATATATTTGACGATATTGCGATGATCTATTTGCTGCATAATGAAGGCTTCATTTAGAAAAATCTCTTTTAAATCTTTAAATTTCTGCTTCGTTGAAGGTATGCGGTTAACTACAGTTTTATTATCTAAATCCCGTAAAGCGATATCGTCTGGAAAAAACTCTTTAATAATTACCTTGTCCCCATCATTGTTATTTTCCGCAATATAGACGATGGATAATTTACTAGCAGCAATAACTTTTTGAATTTTATATGTATCGTTCAAAACACTTTTTGTTGGTAAACTCAACTCAACTTGAATCGTTTGCATCTTAATCTACCATCCCTTTCATAACATCTCCTCGCAAATCATGTACAATTAGTGACAAAATAAGTAAAAATATTTGTTATTATTTTGGCTCATCACCATAACGTGTGGTTGATTTCCGCTGCGACTGGGCGCTTTGTTGCTGACGCTTCGCTTTCGCACAGAAAACATTTGTAGTTACCGCTTTGCTTTCGCTACTGAAAACATTTGTTGTTGCTGTCGCTACGCTTTTGCACAGAGCAAAGCTTCCTGGGGGCGTCTAGTCGGAACGAAGATCAACTAATATACAGCGCATATATTTAAAAAAATGTCATCCACAACTTTTGATGATGAGCCATTATTTTATTTACATACAATTTATGTAATTGTATCAATATATACCTTTATATTAAATAGTGATCTTTTTATGGTTCTACGTTTAGATGCCGGGGGATACAGAATTTGAGCATTCTGAAAGAATCTGGCAACTTCTTCTCTTTATGAATGTTTGATCTTTTTTCTAAGAAAAAAATCTTTAATTTCAATTGAAATCTAACAAATAGGTGCTTTTTGTATTTTTTATTTTTCAACTAAAAACTCAAATTTTAAAATATCAAGATGACTTTTATCGTTTCAGTACTATTCGAACATAACACCAAAACTAACATTTTTAAAATTCAAATAAGCATTGCAAGTATCAGAAGTATAGTAGGGTTCTATTTCATGAATTTTCTTCTTAGTAATAAACAATCCAAATCCAGAAATATCATTACAATTATTTTCAAACGTTTGGACTTCTACGTCTGTATCATCATTAGCTACAATTATCTCTACATCTTGATTTATTGACTGAATGGCTTTTTCGTGAATTTTAATCAACTTATCAATTTCTTTATAAATATTATCCTTGAGAAATTCTATACCAATGACATCAAAATCAGTTTCATAATACTTACGGCCATCAAATTTATAGCTATTTATTTCAATTTCTTCAGTATATTGTGGCATAAATAAATTATAAATTACTTCAATTTCTTGTTTCGTTATTTCTTCTTCAGATAGATAGGTATTGACTAATCTCAAAACTAAACCACTCCTGTCACTTAATTTGAAAGCTGTATTTAAGATTCCATCTAAATTAATTGTTTCATTACGAACACGTTCCTTCAATACCTACTTTATCTTTGTTTTAAATATTTTAAAATCAATACAAAAAGACTCATTCCGCCTCTTTGTTCAATTTGGAATAAGCCTTAAGAAAGTCATCATTTATTTTATTTTTGAGTGGAACAAAACTACTAATACTTTCACTTTCCTCTTTCAGATAACTTGAAAGTGATATGATGGGCAACTCATCTTTCATATACAGTAATAAATAAGTGTCCATCCTCCTCCTTGAACAGACTTACTACAATATCCCGATTTGGAAATCTGTCCTTAAAACTAAGTGACCAAAATTTTTTAAGAACTTCTCCTAAAGCCTGTATTTGCTCCTCTAAGTTCTCATCTTCATCAACATTAATATGAAAAAAATCTCTAACTTGATATAGGTTCATCATTTTTTCTATATAAACTTTATTATTTTTACACTCCGTCTTCCACCTATTAAAATTTTTTTCTGAATACTTATCCTTTAATAAGAAACATCCTTCCACTTCAAGAATTTCGGGATAAAAATATTTCGCAAACCCAAGTGCAGTTTTTATATCTGATTTCATATTTACATAGCTCCACCATGTAAAGTTCCCTTCATTCGCCTCTTTGAATAACATAAATTCGTTATTTATTTCGTCATTGAACAATAAATATCACTTCCTAATCTTTGAAAGAATGAAACAGTTCTGATTATATTAAAACTGCTTCTTTTTTCAGAGTATAATAATGGAATTTCTTGTTTGCATCTTTAGGCAATATTCCCTTCCATAACATTTTTCGCATACATGTACAATAAGTCACTAAATAAGCACAATTATTTTACCGTGAACCTAAATTAATGGCTCATCACCATAACGTGTGGTTGATTTCCGTTCCGACTGGGCGCTTTTTTAGCTGACGCTTCGCTTTCGCACAGAGCAAAGCTTCCTGAGGGCGTCCGCTGAGCCGTTGATCCCCAAATTAATATAATAGTACCAAATAATAACTTTTCTTTAAATAGTTATGCGAGGCATAGTGTCGAGCTTCCTATTACATTCCGCTAACTCCCCTAACTTTTAAACATTGCATCCGTCGCTTTCCTTTTTCTATCTGTCGCTCCTATATTTCTATCCGTCGCCGTTCCATTTAAAATCCATCTAAGATAAAAAAGACGTCCAACAAGTATTTAAATACTTATCGAACGCTTTATTTCTGTTAATTATGCTTTTTGGTAGCGAAGCACTGGTGTACGAGCAGCACGTGTTTCGTCTAGGCGAGATACGACTGTTGTATGTGGTGCTTCTTGAACGATTGATGGATTTTCTTCTGCTTCTTTTGCAATTTGAATCATCACATCGCAGAATGCATCTAAAGTTTCTTTTGATTCTGTTTCTGTTGGTTCAATCATTAACGCCTCTTCCACATTTAATGGGAAGTAAGTTGTTGGTGGATGGTAGCCAAAGTCCAACAGACGTTTTGCAATATCTAAAGTACGAACGCCAAGTTTCTTTTGACGACGACCTGATAACACAAATTCATGCTTACAATGACGGTTGTATGGTAGATCATAGAATGGCTCTAAGCGACGCATCATATAGTTTGCGTTTAGTACTGCATATTCTGTTACAGCTTTTAAGCCGTCTGGACCCATTGTACGGATATAAGTGTATGCACGTACGTTAATACCAAAGTTACCATAGTAAGGTTTAACACGTCCGATTGATTGTGGACGTTCGTAATCGAAGTGATATGTTCCTTCTTCAGTTCTTACTAAAACTGGTTTTGGAAGGAATGGAATTAAATCAGCTTTTACTCCTACTGGACCTGAACCTGGGCCACCGCCACCGTGAGGACCTGTAAATGTTTTGTGTAGATTTAAGTGTACGCAGTCAAAGCCCATATCACCAGGACGTGCTTTACTCATAACTGCGTTTAAGTTTGCACCGTCATAGTATACTTTACCGCCAACAGAGTGAATTAGCTCTGCCATTTCGATAATATTTTCTTCAAATAGACCAAGTGTATTTGGATTTGTTAGCATCAATGCAGCTGTATCAGGTCCAACTACTTTGCGTAAATCCTCAATATCTACTAAACCAGCTTCATCTGATTTAACAGTAATAGTTTCAAAGCCTGCAACTGTTGCCGATGCTGGGTTTGTACCGTGAGCAGAGTCAGGAACAATAACTTTATTACGGTGACCTTCACCATTTGCTTCATGGAATGCGCGGATCATCATTAATGCCGTCCATTCACCATGAGCACCTGCTGCAGGTTGTAATGTCACTTCATCCATACCTGTAATTTCAACTAATGAAGTTTGTAGATCGTAAAGAAGCTCCATCGCACCTTGAGTTGTTGATTCATCCTGTAATGGGTGAACATTAGCAAAGCCTGAAATGCGTGCAACGGCCTCGTTAATTTTTGGATTATATTTCATCGTACAAGAGCCAAGAGGGTAGAAACCTGAGTCTACACCGTGGTTTCGACGAGAAAGTGCTGTATAGTGGCGCATAATATCAAGCTCAGAAACCTCTGGTAATTCCGCCTCTTCAGTACGTACTAAGTTCGCCGGAAGTAAATCTGCAAGGTCAACCTCTGGTACATCAAGTGCTTCTAAACTATAGCCTACGCGACCTTCTTTGGAAATTTCAAAAATGAGTGATTGATTTTCGTTATGCATTAAGAGCCCCCATTTCTGCAACAAGTGCATCAATTTCTTCCTTCGTGCGTAATTCTGTTACTGCGATTAGCACGTGATTTTTAAGAGATTCATATGTTTGACCTAAAGGATAACCACCGATAATACCTTTTTCAATTAGGCCTTTATTAATTTCTTTCACACATTTATTTGTTTTCACAACGATTTCATTAAAGTGTGCACCTTGGAATGCTACTGTAAAGCCTGCCGCTTCAAAAGCATTTTTAGCATAGCGAGTTTTCGCAATATTTTGCGTAGCCATTTCACGAACGCCTTGTTTACCTAGAGCAGTCATTGCAACAGAAGCTGCAAGTGCAAGAAGTGCTTGGTTAGAACAAATATTAGACGTTGCTTTATCACGACGGATATGCTGTTCACGTGCTTGTAATGTTAAAACATAACCACGACGACCTTCTCCGTCCACTGTTTCACCAACAAGACGGCCTGGAACTTTACGCATAAGCTTAGTTGTTACAGCAAAGAAACCACAGTGTGGACCACCAAATGCCTCAGAAATACCGAAGACTTGTGCGTCACCTACACAAATATCAGCACCTAGCTTACCAGGTGGTGTTAAAATTCCTAGTGCAAGTGGGTTTGAAGATACGACAAATAAACTTTTTGCCTCATGTGCAATATCACCAATTACTTGTAAGTCCTCTACTTGACCAAAGAAGTTAGGGTATTGTGCGATAACAGCTGCCGTATTGTCATCGATTAGTTCTTTTAATGCTTCTACATCTGTCACACCATCTTTATGTGGAACAGTAACAATTTCAATTGATTGTCCGTATGCATATGTAGCAACGACATCGCGATACTCAGGATGAACCGCTTCAGATACTAAAATTTTCTTACGGCGTGTATGGCCAGCTGCAAGCATACCTGCCTCAGCTAATGCTGTTCCCCCATCATACATAGAAGAGTTTGCAAGATCCATACCTGTAAGCTCTGCAATCATCGTTTGGAATTCAAAAATTGCTTGTAATTCCCCTTGTGAAATTTCTGGTTGATACGGAGTGTATGCTGTGTAAAACTCTGAACGTGAAATAACATGGTCCACGATAATTGGTTTATAGTGGTTGTACACACCAGCACCTAAAAACGATGCGTTAGCATTTGTATCTTTATTTTTCGCAGCAAGTGCTGATAATTCTTTTAATAAAGCTGATTCAGATTTTGCTTCTTTAATATCATACAGACCTTTAAAACGTACTTTTTCTGGAATATCCCCAAATAACTCATCAACTGAAGATACACCAATTACGTCTAACATTTCTTGTTTATCTTGCTCCGTCATTGGTAAATAACGATGTTTCATAAATGTAGCTCCCTCTTTTCACCTATTATTTTGAACGCTTGTAAAACGGTGTTTCAACTGTTACTACCTTTAATTGCTTACCACGAATTTCGATTTCCAACTCAGTTCCGATAGTTGCGAATTGGCTGTCAATTAATGCGTTACCAACATTACGTTTTGAGGAAGGAAGCTGAGTACCTGTTGTCACTTCACCGATTTCCTTACCATCCTTAAACACTTTATAGCCATGTCGAGGAATTCCTTTATCGATCATTTCAATGCCCACAATTTTACGTGACAGCCCATTTTCTTTTTGTGCCACTAATGCCTCATGACCATTAAAGCCCTCTTTATTTAACTTCACAGCAAAGCCAATACCCGCCTCAAGAGGTGAAATTGTCGCTGATAGCTCTTGCCCGTATAATGGCAAACCTGCTTCAAAACGAAGTGTATCACGGCAGCCTAAACCTGCTGGCACAACACCTTTGTCTTTTCCAGCTTCTAAGATTTTATCCCATAAAGCTTTAATATCTTCTAGGGATCCGTATAATTCAAAACCATCTTCTCCTGTGTAACCACTACGAGAGACTAATGCTTTATGACCAGCAACTTCAACATCTGCTTGGAAACGGAAGTATTTAATGGCACTTAAATCAGTAGCTGTTAATGATTGAAGAACTTCTTCTGCTAATGGACCTTGAAGGGCAATTTGTGCATAAGCATCTGATTGGTTGTCGATCGTCACGTCATATTGATGTTGATTTTCCATCATCCAATCATAATCTTTTTCAATATTTGACGCATTTACACAAAGTAAATAATGATCATCTGCTAATTTATACGTTAATAAATCATCGACAACGCCGCCATCTTCATAGCACATTGCATTATATTGCGCTTGACCAACTGCAATTTTTGAAATATCATTTGTCAAAAGATTTTGTAAAAAATTTAGAGAATCAGGGCCAGTTACTAAAATTTCACCCATATGTGATACATCAAATAAACCTGCACGATTACGTACTGCATCATGTTCTTCTTTAATAGAAGAGAATTGTACTGGTAATTCCCATCCACCGAAGTCAATTGTTTTACCACCATACTTTGCGTATTCGTCAAATAGAGGTGTACGTTTTAATTCGTTCGCCATTCTTTTTGCCCCCTTATTGTTAGTTACATTTTTACTAGTAGTAGTTCGTCTGTTTTTCTTATATTAGTACAGTTCATGCTTCACTTACTTGTTCATCCAAATAAATAAGAGAAAATTAGGCAAAACATTCTGACATAAAAAAAGACAGACGAACCCCTTTTCGGGATTCTCTGTCCTTGCACCTGAAAGTTACACCAGACTGGCTCGCATTGTTACAATGCCAATCAGCCGGCTTTCCCCTTTGGTGGCTGTTGTATTACAGCTCTCTCCAGAGTTGCGTCTTGTACGAGTCCTTTTACCTGAGAGATTCATAACACTTTGCTACTTGCTCCTTCGGTGACGTCTACACGTGCTCTCCCCGCACAATCATCCGCCCAAGATAATCTTGGTACTATTTAGTATTCAATGAACATTAAGTTACTTATTTGTCTATATCCTAACATTAATTGCATTGAAAAGGCAAACATTTTTTATTTTATAATAAAACACGAACGTTAAAATCATTAACGTACATTATCGTTCGCCTTTTAACCTTTTAACTTGGAATACTAAATACTCAAGAATTTGGCGGATTGTTCTACCTTCAGTTAACACTTGTATATGTCCTGCCTCACGATAGAACTTTCTTCTGTAATGATACAGATTCTCAAGCTCCTCTTTTGTTGAACTTTGTACAATCGGTCTGTTTGAGTCATGCTGTATTCGTTTGTAAATATCTTCGAATGTCGCATCTAAAAAAAACACGAGTCCGCTGCGTCTCATTATTTTTCGATTTTCAACATTGACCGCAACTCCACCACCTGTTGAAATAATACAAGCTTCATCTCGGAAATTTTTCAAAAATTCTGTTTCTATTTCTCGAAAACGTGCTTCGCCGTATTTTTCAAAAATCTGTGGAATGGTCATGCCCTGCTGTCTCACTATTTCATGATCCATATCATAATATGGCATCTTTAGTAAATAGCTTAAACGTCTTCCTAACGCACTTTTCCCGCAGCCCATAAAGCCAACTAAATATATTTTTCGCATTCGAATCACCTTCTTATAACTACGATTCTACACTGTCTGACAAAATTTGTCCTAATAAATTTATCGTAGCTCGAACATTCATCTTTTCTAGCCCTTCATATGTTCGAAACTGAATTTCATAAGACGCACAATACGTAAGAACAAAAGTAGTTACAAAAAATAATAATGCAATTGCGATTAAAAAAATAGCCCCTCTGTCATTTTTCAATAACCGGTACATAGAAGGTTCGCTCCTTTTGGATACCACTTGGAAGTTCAACAGTTACTGTTAACATATTTTTTTCATATTTGAACTGGCATTTATTAATACCAATTAGCAGTGGCACATGACCACCCTTCACTTGATCGCGAATAATATTACTATAACAATCAATATTATGAGTTGCATCTGCTGCTTGGAAGGTTATTCTCTTTTGATCTTTTCGAATCGTAAATGATGAAATATCCTCTAAATACATATTCAAATCATAAACAAATAGCTCCCACTTCGATTGTTCATCAGATAGTACCGTTACTTTCATTTCTGCGAACCATAGCATAATGAAAACAACAAGATGTGCAACAAGCATAAAAACAACTAATTGAAACAATGCTTCTAATAATGTATAACCCCGCTCATTCATCGACTTCACCTGTCTGCTGGATACATTTTTTACGTAATTCTCTTGTATTTTGAAAGCTTACACATACCCCTTGTCCATCAAAAGCCCAAGTAAATTCTACATTTTCAATTATTTTAGAGCCTTCCGCTTGCTGTAAATAGTAATATTGCTTTAAACCTTCATAAGCCGTTTCAGCTGCGATGACCTCTAGCTTCTTGTTATAAAGAGTTGTTTTCATCGTGTAGCTAATTGGTATTAATGTCGTGCATAATAACATGACAATGACCACTGATAAAATCGTTTCTACAAATGAATAACCAGATTCATTCAACTCTTGATCTCCCTCGCCCTAACGTAATCACAACCTTTTTAATGCCCTGAGGTGTATTAAAATAAATAGTCCCTGGAGTCATGACGGTCCCATAGTAGTTATAGATAATCGTGTGAACCGAATTTGATTCAGGTATGAATTCTACCCCTTTCGGAAAAGGTCGTTCATATAATTCGGTATAAAAATCTTTTTTAATGATATATCTTTTGGATGAACTTTCAAACTTCATCGAAATATATTCTCTTTGATGCATACTATAAGTTTGTATATATTGAATATCTAATTGAATTTGCGTGAAAAATCGCTCAAGCTCCCTAGTTTCCGCTGCTTTTAACGAATACTTAACGACAATCACTGACAAACACATAACGATAAACAATACAATGATCATTTCAACAAACGTATAGCCACGCTCACTTTTTATAACATCCATCAGCTACCAGAACCTACTTCAGAAGATGGCTTTGCCAATCGTACCTCTCCATCATTCGTTATCTCGATCACTTTTTTATTTGGACAGGTCGTTTCATTCTTCTTCAAATAGCCTTTTTCTACTAATTCCCCAATTGTTGGATATGCCATAAAATCTACTCGATACGCCTCTACTTGCCCCTGCACCATGCTAATATACGCTTTACAGCCCTTCTCATCAATTGTGGCAAAATGTTTCGTAACGTTTGGAATTGTGATTAAAATTAATATTGAAATAATAAGCAGAACGATTAACATTTCGATCAATGTAAAGCCAGCTTGCTGCTTTAGACGTTTCATTATTATCCTCCTATACTAGTTCAATCATTTGATATATTGGTAATAATAAACTTACATACGCGGCAACTATACACACTGCAATAATAATAAAGAAGGTTGGCTGCACAAACGCAAGGATTTTATGCAATAGTTGCTCCTGCTTTTCTGTCAGTAATTCGCTATACAGTACTAGCTCTTTCCCTAAATAGCCACTTTGCTCCCCATGTTCAACAAATACGGAGAAATCCTTCTGCCAAACTTCCATCAAATTTACAGCTTGTGTGAGCGTATCACCAAAAACAACACGCTCCTTTATACATCGGGCCAAATGTTGAAGAAATGGTTGAAGTCGCTGCTCCTCTAAAATTTGTAGACTTGCCTGTAAAGAAAATCCACTTTGTAACAAACTTCCTAAATACGCAGCAAATTGTCTCGTTAAAGATATTCGTATATACATCCGAATAAATGGAGTTTTTAAGATGATTTTTAGCCGCTGAGCAATTGGTTGTCGTTTGAGATACAGCTGAAAAATCAAAATGCTACAAATTACGGCTATCCCTACAACAAATAGAGCGTCGGGAAAATGCAATAATAGCTTTGACAAAGCAATACTACTTGTTTCCTCTTTGCCGGTAGTTCGACTTGTCACCATTTTTTCTATATTAGGAAAAAATACGGTGCGAAATACTAAAAACAACAGCAACAAAAATAGAAAGAGTACCACTGGATATAAGAGTAGCTTCATTAACTTTTTCTTCGTCGCCTCACTCAAAGCCATTTGCTTAGCCACACCTTTTAACGTTTCGATCATATGCCCATTGTTTTCTGCAACTGTAATAGCCACTAAATACTGCTTTGAAATGTGCAAAGTTTCAAGAATTCCTGAAACACCGACTCCCTGCCTCAGCTTTTCATTGATTAGCTTTTGTATTTCTTCATGTGCTTCAATATGATGGGGTAATAGAATTGAAATAGCTTGCGGGAATAAATAACCTTCCTGCATTAGCACGCTTAATCGGCTAAAAAAATGGGCTTGCTCCCTAACTCGCCAAATTGTCGCCTTTTTGTAATCAAGACGAATTCTCTCAATCAATTTTCGTATTCGCATAGTTCGGACTCTCTATTAATTCTCTTTGACCTGAAAGTGTTAACTCATGTGGTAGCTCATAGCTAGTTTTTTGCGTAATTGCCTTTAAGGCCATTTGAAGATGCACATCGCTTAATATTTCAAATAATGCACGGCGTTCTTCTTTGATTATTGGCGATTGGAAAAGAGTTTGAGCAACAATACCTACAACTGTTTGACGAAGTTCTTCCACTGAAACGCCTAAGTCAATGAATCGATAAAGGCAATTGACTGAATCCTTGGCATGAATCGTCGTGACCACTAAATGACCTGTTAACGATGCCTCGATTGCGATTTTTGCCGTCTCTTTATCACGTATTTCTCCAATCATAATAACGTCAGGTGAGTGGCGCAAAATAGCCTTTAAGCCTGTAGAATATGTAACTCCTGCTCGTTCGTTCACCTGAATCTGAAGAAGATTAGCCTGATTATTTTCGACAGGGTCCTCTAAT
This sequence comes from Lysinibacillus sp. fls2-241-R2A-57, assembly GCF_030209535.1. NCBI lineage: Bacteria > Bacillati > Bacillota > Bacilli > Caryophanales > Bacillaceae > Lysinibacillus > Lysinibacillus sp. fls2-241-R2A-57. The sequence continues at coordinate 5,269 of NZ_JARVRU010000101.1, read as the reverse complement.
GAAATGACGTGTCTATTTAACTCTGAAGAACAATAATGGATCAGAGAATACAAAGATGTTGACTTACCAGATCCGGTTGCACCTGTGAAACATAATAGCCCTTGTCGATGTTTCACTAGTTCCATCAACATGTCTGCTGCATACTTAGAGTAAGATAGGGAAGTAAGTGGGAAAGCATGATTTTGTAAAAGCAGTCGAATAATTAGACTTTCTTTTAAAAATACTGAGGGAAGTGTAGAGACACGGAAGGCATATTGATCTTCTTCCATAGCTTTTTGGAAAGAGCCGCTTTGGGGTTTTCGCCGCTCGCTTATATCTAATGCCGCTAAAAATTTATAATAGGAAATCATTCGTTCCGCAAGATCGTACGGTAACTCACCTGCTTGGAGTAGCTTATCATATTTTCGAAAATAAATACGATATCGTACTCTTTCTGGAACTAACAATAAATCTGATGCACCGAAATGATATGCTTTTAGTAAAAGTTGCTCACATTTTTGTTCGACAATTGTTTCAAAATTCTGCATATTCGCACCCCTATTCTAGTTCATTCGAATATGACCGCTCTATTCGTTATCCCTAGTATAGATACGAATTTGCCACAAGAAAAGCCCTTTTCTTAAAATAAAAATTTACTATCAAATTTCCTTTCAAATATGTTTTTTACGATAAAACTGTGAATAACGCACAAATTTTCACTAAAGATGAACATAGTCATATGAATGATGAATGCACAAGACCTCATCACCATAACGTGTGGTTGATTTCCGTTCCTACTAGGGCGTTTTATAGCTGTCGCTTTGCTTTCGCTACAGAAAACATTTGGTGTTGCTGTCCTTTCGCTTTCGCACAGAGCAAAGCTTCCTGGGGAGGCGTCCGATGAGCCACTGATTCCCAAGGAGTCGCCCTGCTGGAACGAAGATCGACTAATATACATGGAAAATGTTTCAATAAATGTCATCCACCATTTTTGATGATGAGCTAAAATTTTGTTTAAGTTAGAAAATTAAATAAGACTAAGTACTTCATCTTTAAGTTCTTAGACCTATTTTTCTCTTAAATATAAACCCTCAGTTGAACTGATTGTATCGATAAGTTTTCTATATTTCTCATCTTGAACAAATACAGAAACAATTAATTCATTTACCCATGCAATAATCTTTAATTCTGGTAAATAAATTATAGTTTGCTCGTACCCTCTTAGACTTAATTTTAAGTAATTACTTAATTCTTTCGGGGATATAATTTGAATAAAAGGATGGTCTTTCATTTTTAAAAGATAATCTTTTTCTTCATTTGTGAAGAAATCTGGTATCTTTCTTTCTGAAAAGTAATAAGAACTTTGTACCAACAAAGAGCTATAACACGATAAGATAGTTAAAGTATTTATAAATTTTTTTTCAACTTCAAAAAATTCTTTTGGTGTTTGTTTATTTTGACTAAAACAAACGTCCAGAGGAGCAAACCATTCCATCGATTTACTAATAATCATGGGAAAACGATCTATTATTAGAAAATTTTCTGGGTACTTAGTGTAAATCTCTTCTTCTTTTTCAAGATACCCAGTAAGATCGAAATTAATGGAAAGATTAAATGAATCAATCATATTTTTAATAATCTTATTTTGATTGGAAAATTTTTCACTCATCTAAATAGTCACTCCCTTTAATAAGCTTATTATATTTTCTACAACATCGTACATTTTTCTGGAACTAAAAATCATCTGATACACTGAAATGATGGGCTTTTAGTAAAAGTTTCTGTACTTATTTCAAGATTCCGAATATTCACACCCCTCTTCTAGTCCATTCGAATATTACCGAGCTATTCGTTTTTTCCTAGTACACGATACGAATTTGCCACAAGAAAAGCCCTTTTCTTAAAATAAAAATTTACTATCAAATATGTTTTTTACGATAAAACTGTGAATAACGTGCAAATTTTCACTAAAGAACTGTATCTTTTTCAATAATACAATATAATAGAATTAACATGTTTTTCCTAACACTGGTAGAGCAGATATTATTTAAAAAATTTATAGAGGTGATACAAATGATCCATCCATTAAAAATTACGAGTACATTAGCCGATGAAACTAGATACTCTATTTATGAGTACATCCTGAAAGAGAAGAAAACTGTAACAGTCCAAAATATCGCTGATGAATTCGGCATACATCCAAACGTTGCACGTCTACACTTAACAAAGCTCTCAGAAATTAATATTATAACAGCTGATTTTGCCAAGACAGGAAAAGGTGGCCGACCTGGTCGTGTATATAAGGCCTCAGATAAAGGCGTATCATTATCGTTCCCAAGACGTGATGAGGATCGACTACTAAAATGGACAATTCAATTAATTCAAGAATTTGGACCATCTGCATTAGAAAAAGGCAAGGAAATTAGCTACCAAGATGGTTATCAGCAAATGAGGAATTATGTAAATGCTGAGTTATCTTTAAATAATACTCTTTCCTTCGACCAAAAACTTCAGCTATTAACTGACAATGCAGCATTAATTGGCTATATTCCGCAAGTAACGCAAACAGAGCAAGGTAAAAAGGTGACATTCTCCATTTTTAATTGTCCGTTCCAGGAGCAACTTACTACTCATTCAGAAATTGTTTGTTCTTTACATGAATCCTATTTAAAGGGACAGTTAGATGCGTTATTTTCTAACAATGAATTTATACATATTGAAAGCATGATACATAATTGCGATTTATGTAAATATGAAATAAACGTGACAGAAATTGATAGCTAATTTAAAAATCCATTTGTTTGTCACAAAGAAGCAGAAGTTCCAGTTTACAGATACCTTTCATATCATTTATAATGAGTAAGAGATTATTGTGTCGTGGGCAAAAGGAGGGGAAATCTTCATGGATAATATGTATAAAGTTATGGCATTCTGGACAGGTATTTTTGCAGTCATGTTCTACCTTGGTGGTATGAACGAGGTATCGCTATTATTCGTAGGTAATACAGGTTTATTCTTATTATTAGGCTTCTTAAACCTTTCAGAGCGTATGTACATGTACATTTTCGGAGCCTATTTAACTGTATTCTTCGCTGGCTTCACGTACTATACAACATTCATTCACGTACCTGGCGGCGGTCATTAATACAAAGAAATCGCGTGTCTCATCGAATGTGAGACACGCTTTTTTTATGAAATACATAGTAAAATCCCCCTTTGCAATGAAATAGGATAGAAGTTGATTTATTCTATCTATCCTACAAAATGCTAGGGGGATTTTTGTATGTTATGAAGTTACTTTACCCATACCGATCATTTCAATCTATTGCTTAAAAACCATTTAAAAAAGGATTCGTCTCCATTTCTGCACCGACCGTTGTATAATTACCATGGCCAGGGTAGATAATCGTATCCTCAGGTAGTGTCAATAACTTATCATGAATCGATGTCAGTAATATTTTTGTTGAGCCTCCAAGTAAATCTGTACGTCCAACACCTTGCTCAAATAGCGTATCCCCAACAATAGCAAAGCCATCATTTTCAAATATATATGAAATACTACCTGGTGAATGTCCCGGCGTAAAAATAGCTTTAAAACTAAAATTACTTATTTCAAATAACTGTTCTTCTTTAATAATATTTTCTTCAGCAGGGGCAGCGACTATATAATCTGGTAATGCTGCGTATTTGCTAGAGCCATTTTTTGTTGGATCTCCTAACCAGCTAACTTCTTTTTCATGAATCCATACCGGAACATTAAAAGCTTCACGGACAGCATCTACGGCACCGATATGATCGAAATGTGCATGTGTTAAAAAAATAGCTAATGGTTTTAGACCGTTACTCCGTATAGTCTTGATGATTCGATCTGCTTCTTCTCCTGGATCAAATATTATGCATTCCTTATTTTTATTCGATACGATATAACAATTCGTTTGAATTGGTCCAAGCGAATAACTTCGTACGTTCATCATTGTCATCACCTCAATTTCATATTATACAGCCTTTGCCACAATTTGACGATAAATGTTCATAGTTTACGCTATTTTAGTTCTCGACAAAAACAGGTAGAACGTTTACAATTAAGGAGGAATATTGTTTACGACATTCATTTTCTGATGTCGAAAGGAGTGTCTTTTTTTAATGAACTTATTAATGGTTATTTTTGGTCTAGTGGCGATTTTAGCAGCAGTTGGTACATTCCAAGCAATTAAAGAAAAGAACCTTTTAAGCGTTGTTTTCAACTTATTAAGTGCGGTAATATTCGGTTGGTTCGTAATTATGACAGTTATTAATAGCGGGTACCCACCAACACACTAAAATTTAGACAGAAACAAGAGCAGTCTCAATTATGAGACTGCTCTTTTTCTGTCGTTTTTAGCTCTATTTCTCCTATCTACTAACTGAACGCTCATCTCTTCCACGTGGGCTGTTTATTTGCCTTCCTGAGCGCTTAGAATTTAGATTTGATATTAAACCCTCTATAACATGAAAATATTTCCACATGGCTCCTGTTTAAGTGTAAAATGAGGCTTTAAAATATTTGTCGAGGTATTCATAAGCTAGCGTGACGGATTGTAACCTCGAACCGACCGATTGAACATGTTGCCCACTCCAACATTTGATATAGAATCAAAAAAGAGATCTCATGTCCAATGAGATCTCTTTTTTATGTGCGCCCGGCATGCGTATGAACTATAGGGTGTAAGTCCCGAACCCCGAAGACAGAAGTAGAGGTTAGCCAAGAGCAAGGGTGTCCGTGGCGACGCGGAATCTGAAGGAAGCTGGAGGCAAAACACCGGTCCGAGGAACACGAATCTCATATAAGGCTAGGTATGATTGGATGAGTGTGCATAACAACACAAAGTCCTTTCTGTCGAAGGTCATATCGAGTAAATGAGGCGGATAGATGGTGTGAAAGTGCATGCGCTTACCCGGGGAGGTCTGATGGAAACGCAAAGTACACTTTGTAACCTACTTAGCGATAGGTAGCTGAACCATCAGAAGTCAGCAGAGGTCATAGTACCATTCACTTCTAGAATGAATGGGAAGGACCGAACAATTCGGAGAGAATAGCCCTTGGCATGCAGTTTTCTATGGTAAACACAGAAAATCCAGAAGGACCGACTTAATGGAGGTAATGGTGAATCCCATGAGGGACATTGAGCGGGTGCAGTAGAAACTGTTATAAGAAGACAAGCTATTCACGGAGGAGTCGAACGAGATGTTAATGAGTCAAATATTATCACGGGAGAATCTGCTTCTCGCACTCAAACGGGTGGAACGAAAC
>NZ_JARVRU010000215.1:0-30482 GCF_030209535.1 Lysinibacillus sp. fls2-241-R2A-57 | reverse complement strand
GGATTCTACAGCTCATCTAGATCCCAATCCTGTAGAAGAACAGGATTCTACAGCTTATCTAGATCCCAACCCTGTAAAAGAACAGGATTCTACAGCTCATCTAGATCCCAATCCTGTAGAAGAACAAGATTCTACAGCTCATCTAAATCCCAATCCTGTAGAGGAACAGGACCTTGCAGCGCATCTAGGTTCCAATTGTGAGCTACCTATCCCTTCTGAAATTGTTGTTGAAGATGAAGTGAATGATCCGCTTGATATAGATGAGGTAAAAGGAACCAATCTTGTGGAAGAACAAGATTTTGCATCTCAACTAGACTCTAATCGTGAATTTTTAAGTCCTTCTGAATCCAACGGGGAGGATAAAATTATGAGTCCTATTGATACAGAAGAGTTGGAGAAAAACAATCCTGCGGGTCATGATAGTGAATCTACTGGGTCAGTGCAAGGAAAAGTATGTTCTATAACAAAAAAAATTCTAATTTCTACTCACGTGGAAATTGATGATTTTCTTCATGCTCCTATCTGTGGTGAGATTGCTAAAAATACATTTGATTTTCTTGATCTAGACAATCATCTTTCTCCTCAATTTGAAACCAAACTATTTAGTACTACAATGGATTATCCTGAACAGCCTGATTGTCGGTTGGTTCACTCAAAAATTAATGAAATTATATTTTTAATGAAAACTGATACTTATGATAAACATAATCAGAAGAGTTATCCATCTAAATCAGTTGGAATGCCCTTACATAACACACAATCACTTAAACAAGGAGAAACAAATAATCACTCTTACAGTTCAGATGACTTTATGCACATTAGAGTTCCAGTTGTAGTAGGGGAATATAAAATAGAAATATGCCTTGAAGAGAATATAGTATTCGAAAAAGGAATTGTGGGAGTTAAAGATATCTCGAATGAGGTAGTATTAACCAATTGTAGATTCGTTCCTAATCAGTTTTCACAATCATTAGGTAATGGGACATGTTCAGCATTGAAGGGAAATTTATATATTGAAGGTTATATTCATCAGGGGATTGAATATACTGCATCTCACACTCAGAATGCACCTGCACAGAATGAGTCATTTATTCATGTAAATCAAATGTGTCAAAACATAGTATTAGAATTAATCATTCAAATGCTACAAGTACAGAATATTCGAGTGCCAAGGATCTAGAGGATACTTGAAGCTTATCTCTCTGCTCAAAAAACTCTTTTTAAAAAAACTAGTGTATATGTCCATGTTTAGATTAAATCGCTACATATTCTAGCGATATGAGAGATGTCTCATAAAAACAATGAAAAGAGGTTTTTTTGTGAGTGAACAATTGGAAAGTAAATTAGATAGTCCTGTTAATCATTGCGAGCCTTGCCCAGTAGCATCAACTGAACAATTACCATTAACTAATGCTACTACTCCAGTAGTCGCTACACCGCTTACAACTCCAACTATTAAAGTTCCAGTTGTACTAGCGGAACCAACACTTCAAATAGTTGTGGAGTCAGATATTACCCTTACTCCTGCAGCAACTGAAATCAAAAGAGTGAAAAAAAATGTATTCCTAAATCAAGTTAAACTAGTACCTGTTAGCTTTTTACGTATTGATGGCACTGACTTTTTCAGGGTAACAAGAGCTAAATTATTTGTAGCGGGACATATTCGCAAAAATATAGAATATGCTTCATCAGCATGTAATGGGGCACTTCGAGATAGAATTGCTGATGTTCAGTTTTCAGGTTTTACAGACCTTGCTTTCCCACAAACACCAGGAGGTACTACTCCAATCTTAGGAATTTCTGAGTTTGCCGAAGCGAACTTCCTTAATGAAAAAACGCAAATGGATGCTCGATTGGATAAGGCTTTCTTCCAAAATCTCGTTAAATACAATGAACAACCATTTGGCGAATTAGTAGCTGCAAACTTCTTTGAACTTGATTTTTCACCAATTATGGCAGCACCAGAAAGTACTTTCAGCACATTACGTGAAAAAATCGTACTAGAGCTTACTGTAAAAGTACTGCAAGTTCAACAAATCCGCCTTGGAGCAGGCACTAATGTAATAACTCCTAATCTTTTAGGGCTTACTCCTCCTGTGAGTCCTTAATAGCTCTAGTTTTTAGAGGAGTAGAACAAGAAAAAAGGGTAGTTTATTGCCAAAAAATGTAATCAAAAAAATAACCATGTAATATTTAATGGGCACTAATAAAAATTCAATATTTGAGTAGGCAGTTGAATCTAATATTTAACTGCCTTTTGCAATTTAATAACCAATGGGATTTTTTTGTGAGATTTCTAATGCCGATGTAATTGGGGGGATCTTGTGGATTGTAGAATTGTATTTAACAGTTTACAAAAATATTTTGAACAAATTTACTGAACGCACAATAAAAAACGGTTTATTTATTTAGATATGTCTTAAATATTGATTCTACATTCAGAGGATGTAATTTAGAGTATTAGTAGGGCAGTAGAAGAAGTCTCGTTTTTATGGAGCTGCAAGGACAAAATGATCAATTTTGCTCCAAATAAAATGCCTCCCATTGGTAGATACTTAATTTGTGGTGCCTGTTTTTTAATAAGACTAGCCAAAAAGCTAGGCTCATTATATTTATTTGTGCTATTATAAGACACGTTGATAATTTAATTTATTGTAGTGTACTCTTGAAAGGATGATATATATTATGAGTAACGAGCGACCAAAAATCGTGAGTTTCCATACTCTAGGTTGTAAAGTAAATCATTATGAAACAGAAGCGATTTGGCAGTTATTTAAAGAAGAAGGCTATGAACGTACGGAGTTTGATCGTCAAGCAGACGTTTATGTCATTAATACATGTACAGTAACAAATACAGGGGATAAAAAATCACGTCAAGTTATCCGTCGAGCTATTCGTCAAAACCCAGACGCTGTTATTTGTGTTACAGGATGTTACGCTCAAACCTCTCCAGCAGAAATTATGGCGATTCCTGGTGTTGACATTGTTGTAGGAACACAGGATCGTACAAAATTACTTGGCTACATAGACCAATATCTTACTGAACGCCAACCAATTAATGCTGTACGCAATATTATGAAAAATCGTGTGTATGAGGAATTAGACGTGCCTGCATTTACAGACCGTACACGCGCATCTTTAAAAATACAAGAAGGCTGTAATAACTTCTGTACGTTTTGTATTATTCCATGGGCACGTGGGTTAATGCGCTCTCGAGATCCTAAGGAAGTTTTGAGCCAAGCACAACAACTAGTGGATGCGGGGTATCTTGAAATTGTTCTAACTGGTATTCACACAGGTGGCTATGGACAAGACTTAAAAGATTACAATTTAGCCCAGCTACTACGTGATTTAGAGGCAAATGTGAAAGGTTTAAAACGCCTTCGTATTTCTTCGATTGAGGCAAGTCAATTAACAGATGAAGTGATTGAAGTTTTACGTGAATCAAATATCGTTGTTAACCACTTACACATTCCAATCCAATCTGGCTCTGATACAGTTTTAAAACGTATGCGACGTAAGTATACAATGGAGTTCTTCGGTGAACGTTTAACTAAACTACATGAAGCTTTACCAGACTTGGCTGTCACTTCTGATGTAATCGTAGGTTTCCCAGGTGAAACTGAGGAAGAGTTCATGGAAACATATAACTTTATTCGTGACCATAAGTTTTCTGAATTACACGTATTCCCGTTCTCTCCACGTACAGGTACACCAGCTGCGCGCATGGAGGACCAAATTGACGAAAATATTAAAAACGAACGTGTTCACCGATTAATCGCTTTAAATGATCAATTAGCGAAGGAATATTCTTCTCGCTTTGAAGATCAAGTGCTAGAGGTAATACCTGAAGAATTCGTGCATGATGAAAGCGGTGAGGCAGGGCTTTTAACAGGTTATACTGATAATTACTTAAAAGTAGTATTTGAAGGTCCTGAAAGCCTAATCGGTCAGCTTGTGAAGGTGAAAATTACCCAAGCTGGATATCCTCATTCTAAAGGGCAATTTGTGCGTGTATTAGAAACTGTAAAATAAAATAGGGTAACTATGAAGAAAACACCGTTCACTTTGGACGGTGTTTTACTATATTATTGACTAAATTAGATAAAGATTCTAATGAAATATAAACCTTATTAGATAAAAAACTAAATCAAGGGTCAATTGAGAAACATACATCAATCTAAATGCGAAAATTTGCACCACAAGTTCATTAATATATTGGTTTCTATAATATTTAGAATTCATCTAATTTTAGAAAGAAATTAGACGACAACGTAAAAAAATGTTATGATGCGAGAGAGGTACGTACAACTTGTTGATAGAAGGAGAGTCTAATTGATGGAACAAAATTTCGCGCGTATGATTGATCATACTTTATTAAAGGCTGAAGCAACAAAAGAGCAAATTGAAAAACTTTGTGCAGAGGCAAAACAATTTAGCTTTGCTTCTGTTTGTGTAAATCCGACTTGGGTAAAATATAGCAGCGAGCTTTTACAAGGCTCAGATGTTTTAGTTTGTACTGTAATTGGCTTCCCTCTTGGTGCTAATACTCCGACAGTTAAGGCATTTGAGGCAAAAGATGCAATTGCAAACGGTGCTAAAGAGGTAGATATGGTTATTAATATCGGCGCATTAAAAGATAAAAACTATGACCTTGTACAAGCGGATATTGCTGCAGTTGTTGAAGCGGCAAAAGATAGCGCGCTTGTAAAAGTTATTATTGAAACATGCTTATTAACAGATGAAGAAAAAGTAAAAGCATGTGAACTAGCAGTGGCAGCAGGTACTGATTATGTGAAAACATCAACTGGCTTCTCTACAGGTGGCGCAACAGCAGAAGATATTGCTTTAATGCGTAAAACAGTTGGACCTGATTTAGGTGTAAAAGCTTCTGGTGGTGTGCGAAGCTTAGAGGATATGAAAAAGATGATTGAAGCTGGAGCAACTCGTATTGGAGCAAGCTCTGGTGTAGCTATTATGAATGGATTAATTGCAGATTCTAATTATTAATGTTATTTAAAAATCCTTATATTGTAAGTGTTACGGGGCTGTTCGTTATGAACTAGCCCCGTTTTTCATTTAGAATTTGATTTTTTTCATTCGCCTTGAGTGTTCTACTATAATTTTCACTCTTAAGAATGAGGGGTGGAATATTTCAACATTACAGTTAAAGGCAAATCTAATGAAATTACGAATCGCCGGTAAAGGATCGAGTTCCGCCGGTAAAAGTGAAAACAACGCCGGTAAAGTGACGAGTTTCGCCGCTAAAAGTGAAAATAACGCCGGTAAAGTGACGAATTCCGCCGGTAAAAGTGAAAACAACGCCGGTAAAGTGACGAGTTCCGCCGGTAAAAGTGAAAACAACGCCGGTAAAGTGACGAGTTCCGCCGCTAAAAGTGAAACAACGCCGGTAAAGTGACAAGTTCCGCCGCTAAAATCAAAAATAACGCCGGTAAAGTGATGAGTTCCGCCGCTAAAAGTGAAAACAACGCCGCTAACGGGACAAGTTCCGCCGCTAAAATCGAAAACAACGCCGGTAAAGTGATGAGTTCCGCCGCTAAAAGTGAAACAACGCCGGTAAAGGTACAAATTCCGCCGCTAAAATCGAAAACAACGCCGGTAAAGGATCGAGTTCCGCCGGTAAAAGTGAAAACAACGCCGGTAAAGTGACGAGTTCCGCCGCTAAAAGTGAAACAACGCCGGTAAAGTGACGAGTTCCGCCGCTAAAAGTGAAACAACGCCGGTAAAGTGACCTCAGTTCCGCCGCTAAAAGTAAAAACAACGCCGGTAAAGTGACGAGTTCCGCCGCTAAAATCAAAAACATCGCCGCTAACGGGACAAGTTCCACCACTAAAACTAAAAAATCGGCAATTATAGCCGGCCTGTATCTCCAGTAACTACACTATACGTGACGGAAGTTTTCTAGTTCGTTCGAAAACAAGTTCAACAGACATTTTCTCTAATTGAACAATCTGTTAGATAAACGCCCCATAAGCCTCACACGAAACTGAATAAAAATTTAATCTATTTCATATACTCCACTGATGTAATTGATTGTAGAAGGGAGGATGCTATGTTTACGCAATATAAGTATTGGAAGCCTTATATTAGCCCATTCGATCCATGTCCGCCTATCAGGGTTAAAAGTTTTTCTACACCACCACAATTGTATATAAATTTTCAACAGCCTGGATTACCACAATATCCAACCCCAAGAGAAGCACTTAAATCTGGAACGCTTTGGCCCCAATTATTTAGCCCCTATCCAAATCCCCAAAAAGGAGGGATGAAGCATGAGTAAGGAGATGCCGCCTGAATTTTATACGTTATTGGAAGAAATACAAGCAATAGATTTTGTAATAGTAGAATTAAATCTTTACTTAGATACTCACCCTCACGATTATGCTGCCATTCAGCAATTTAATGAAAATACTGAGAAAAGTATGCAACTTAAGGTTGATTTTGAGCAAAAATTTGGTCCACTTATGAATTTTGGGAGAAGTTATTCAAATTATCCTTTTAATTGGATTGATACACCTTGGCCATGGCAAGTCTGACTTCTTTCAACAAATGTTTTGGTAGCGAAAGTGCAACGTCAGCTACAAATGTTTTGGTAGCGAAAGTGCAACGTCAGCTACAAATGTTTTGGTAGCGAAAGTGCAACGTCAGCTACAATTGTTTTGGTAGCGAAAGTGCAACGTCAGCTACAAATGTTTTGGTAGCGAAAGTGTAACGCCAGCTACAAATGTTTTGTATCGAAAGCTATAGATGTTTTTAGTAACGTAAGTGAAACCTCGGCGGATGTCACGGAATCGGGAAGGAGTTCTTTGGGTAAGCACAATGCCGATTCCGGACGCAATTATGCGGAGGCATCATTGATTATGAGTAACTAGGAGGAATTTTTTTGTGGTATTACGAAAAGAAGCTCCAGTATCCTGTCAGGGTGAGTACATGTAACCCTACGCTAGCTAAGTATTTAATTGAGCAGTATGGAGGGGCAGATGGAGAATTAGCCGCAGCACTTCGCTATATGAATCAACGCTATACTATCCCTGATAAAGTGGTGGGATTGTTAACTGATATAGCGACAGAGGAATTTTCCCACTTAGAAATGATTGCCACGATGGTTTATAAACTCACGAAGGATGCAACTCCAGAGATGTTAAAAGAAGCTGGTCTTGGAGAGCACTATGCCAATCATGACAGGGCATTATTTTATCAGAATGCGGCTGGATCACCGTTTACGGCAACATATATTCAGGCTAAAGGGGATCCGATTGCTGATCTGTATGAGGATATTGCAGCAGAAGAAAAAGCACGTGCGACATATCAGTGGATTATTGATTTATCAGATGACACTGATTTGAATGATAGCTTGAAATTTTTACGTGAACGAGAAATCGTCCATTCTCTACGTTTCAGAGAGGCTGTAGAGATTTTAAAAGATGATAGGGATAGCAAGAAGGTCTTTTAAAAGAGGTGAATAGGCTGGTTCAAAAGAAAACTCCTTTTGACACAGCCTATTTGATTATTATTCAATATTGGCAAATAAAGCAAGATCCTTCCGATGACCAATCATTACTAATAAATCTTCCTTTTCAATAATCTGCTCAGGGGAGGGAGAAATGATAATGTCCCCTTCTCGAACAATGGCAATGACACTTACATTATACTTCGCACGAAGATCTAAATCTCGAAGATTTTGTCCAGCCATCTTTGAAGGAATCATAATTTCTTCTATACTGTATTCTTTTGATAATTCAATATAGTTTAGCATATTGGGTGAGAGAAGCTGATTGGCAACTCGCTCTCCCATATCTCGTTCAGGATAGATAATCCAGTCTGCTCCTACTTTATCTAAAACTTGCCCGTGTCTTTTTCCAAGAGCCTTTGCAATCACTTTTTTGATTCCGAGTTCTTTTAATAATGATACGGTTAAAATGCTCGACTGCATATCATTGCCTATTGCCACGATGACATAATCGAAATTGCCTATTCCTAAAGCGGTAAGAGCTTTTTCTTCTGTCGAATCAGCGACTACTGCATGTGTAACATATAGTTCGGCATCTTCGACTCTTTCCTCATTAATGTCGATTCCTAACACTTCCTGCCCAGCCTCATGTAATTTGCGAGCTATACTTGTTCCAAATCTACCTAGGCCAATTACAGCATATTGTTTGATAGTCATTGCACTCTACTCTCCTTTATCGTGATTACCCAATCATAATATTACCTTTAGGATGACGGAATGCTTCAGATTTCCGTCGTTTTGCTATGGCAAAAGCAATTGTTAATGGACCTAATCTACCTGCAAACATTGTAAGTATGATGACTAGACGACCACCAGGTGATAGCTCTGGAGTTAATCCCATCGATAGTCCAACTGTACCAAAAGCAGAGGTGGCCTCAAATAAATACATCATAAAGTTATGTCCTTGCTCGGTAATACTTAAGACAAACGTGACGAGTATAACAATCATCATTCCACACATTGTCACTGTTAAAGCTTTTAAAATTGTTTCGTTAACTATTCTACGTCTAAAGAGGACAACATCTTCTTTTCCTCTAATTTGTGACCACATCGTAGCAACCAAAAGTGCGAAGGTTGTTATTTTTATTCCCCCAGCAGTGGAACCAGAACCTGCTCCAATGAACATCAGCAGGATGATTAAAAATAATGTAGATTGTGTTAAGTCTGCTATAGGAAGGGTATTAGAGCCTGCAGTCCTTGGAGTAACAGCTTGGTATAATGAACCAAGAACTTTGCCCCATTCAGACAAAGGTCCAAGGGTTTTACTATTTCCATATTCAAATAAGAAAATTAAAATCGTCGATCCAACTGTTAAAATAAGCGTTGTAGTTAATACGATTTTTGAATGCACAGAAAGGCGTTTTGTTTCCCGATATTCATAGAGTTCATTTATGACGATAAACCCTAAGCCACCGATTGTAATAAGAGCGCAAATAGTTAAAACGATAAATGGGTCGTCTACATATTCGGTCAACCCATTAAAGCCTCCCATTAAATCAAATCCAGCGTTATTAAAATTCGAGATGGAATGAAAGAAGCCAAAATATATAGCTTTACCTACAGGCATATCGAACGAAAAACGGATAGATAAAATTAAACCACCTATAAATTCAATTACTGCAGTAAATAGTAGTATTCTTCTAACCAGTCTAACAAGACCAGCCATTGTAATATTGTTGAAGGCTTCTTTTAATAAAAGTCTTTCTTTTAAGGAAATTTTTTTTCCTAATAGTAAAAATACTAATGTTGCAAACGTCATAAAACCTAATCCACCAATTTGGATAAGAAATAAAATAACTAATTCTCCAAATGTAGAAAATGTATCGCCAGTATCTACAACAACCAGTCCTGTTACGCACGTTGCAGAAGTAGCGGTAAATAAGGCGTCTAAAAATGAAAGTCCCTGACCATTCTCCGTTGCAATAGGAAGAGTTAACAAAAATGTTCCAATTAGGATAATAGTTGCAAAACCCAGCACAAGTATTTTAGGAGGATTTAATTTCTTTTTAATTGTTTTCATCTTATTCTCCTCAATGTTTGGATAAAGATTTTAAAAAAACATAATAAAAAGACCAACTATTTTTAGTATGCTTCCAGATGATTTAGGCATAAAACACATACTAGTTAATGGTGGTCTAAACATGACCTCCTTCGCTTTTAGCCGACGAAGTTAGCTGACGGGTAGAATGGCGAAAGAGTTTCTCATTCCTTCTGCAAATGCAGAATTAACCCCAAAATACTGGGTCCTCCGTTCTCGAAAATTATTGAGATTTGGCTGATATATAATTGAATGTGATAATTCTACGCCCTTTTTCTATTTTTTGTAAACCCTTAATTTTTAGGTAACAATATTTATGTTTATTGTGGTCAAAATGTAAGTCGAAAATTCCTAAAGAAAAAAAACCAAAAATTCTCGATATTATTTCGTGCACTTTCTATTGACCATTATTAGACAATACGATATAATTCTTTAGTACACAACAGATGGTTATTTGCCTATTTGTGTATTGACGTGTGTTCGGAGGGAGGGAAAGAGAGATGTCAAAAACTGTCGTTCGCAAAAACGAATCGCTTGAAGATGCTCTTCGCCGCTTCAAACGTACTGTATCAAAAAGTGGTACAATTCAAGAAGTTAGAAAGCGCGAGTTCTACGAAAAACCTAGCGTTAAACGTAAAAAGAAATCAGAAGCTGCACGTAAACGTAAGTGGTAATTTAATTTCCCATTAAAAATCCCTACGTTCATAACACGCAATTGTATGATTCACTGAGCAGACAAAAATATACCTGAAGTTAATCGCATTGCGATTAATTTCGGGTATTTTACTTTGTGCTCAATTTACGTACATATTGAAGAAGCCGAATGTGATCATTAAGATTCATTCGGCTTTTATGTTAATATAAGGTTATTAAAAGACCCACAGATTAAAAATTCACGGTATAATAAAATTATTAGGATTTTTGAAACTTTTTGCAAAGTCAGTCGTATATACAAGAGAGAAGCATGTTAGAAGGGAGGGAAAAAGATGCGGAGGCGGAGAATCCTCAGCTATTTATTAGTTATTTGGATGACATTTTTGTTAGCGTTTCCATTAACAACTGCTTTTGCAAGTAGCAAGGTCTACCACATACCTATTCATGATGAAGTAGAACGAGGACTGCACGCATTTTTAGAACGAACTTTTAAAGAGGCGGAGGAAAACGATGCAGAGGCGATTATTTTAGACATTCATACGCCTGGCGGTTTCGTGAATGCAGCGGGTGATATTGCTAGGCTTATGGATGCAACGGATATACGTACGATTGCGTATATTAACAAAGACGCGCATTCTGCAGGTGCTTTTTTAGCCTTACATGCGGATGAAATCTATATGGTGCCAAATGGAACAATAGGGGCGGCTGCAATAACCGATTCTGCAGGGAAAACAGCATCAGTGGATTTATCAAAATTTCGAGCAGGAGTAGGGAATTTATTAACTTTATCTGCTTCGGAGGCAAAACAAGTTGGTTATTCTAAGGGAACGGTTTCAAATTTCCAGGACCTTTTAGAAAAAACGCATTTAATGGATAGTGATATCGTTTCAATTGAGCCTACTTTTTCTGAAAAAATTGCTCGTTTTATTACGAATCCGATTATAGTTCCGATTTTATTGTCGATTGCGAGCTTAGGCCTTGTAATGGAGCTATTTTCTCCTAGGTTTGGTGTTCCAGGTATAGTGGGATTGTCAGCTTTGGGATTATTTTTCTTCGGCCATATGGTGGCGGGCTTCGCGGGTTATGAAACATTACTTTTATTCATAGTAGGCTTAGCACTCGTCATGGCGGAATTTTTTGTCCCCGGAGGTATCGTTGGTATTTTAGGTGGTTTGCTAATATTACTAAGTCTAATACTGGCAGGTGCAAACATGATGCAAATGATTATAGCGATTTTCATTGCGCTAATTGTAGCGATAATAGGAATGGTGATCCTGATGAAATTTTTCGGTAAAAAATTGCATGTTTTAAACAAACTGATCTTGCTGGATGCGACAACGACGGAAGAAGGCTATGTCTCTAACGTAAATCGCACAGAGTTGCTTGGAAAAGTGGGTAAAACGCTTACGCCACTCCGTCCGGCAGGTACGATGCTATTTGGCAGTGAACGCATTGACGTAGTATCAGAAGGTGGCTATGTTGATGCAGAGAAACATGTAGAAATTATTAAAGTAGAGGGCTCACGAATTGTTGTGAGACAAACAGAAATAGAGATGGAGGAATAGCAAATGGGATTTGATTTAGCTTTAATAGGTCCAATTGTTGGGCTAGTCTTATTATTCATTGTTCTAGCGGTATTCTTTACCTTTGTACCAGTGGCGCTGTGGATTTCTGCGCTTGCTGCAGGTGTCCGTGTTAGTATTTTCACATTAATCGGGATGCGTTTACGTCGAGTAATTCCATCGCGAATCGTGAATCCGTTAATTAAAGCACATAAAGCTGGGTTACCTGTTACAATCAATCAACTTGAAAGTCACTATTTAGCAGGTGGTAATGTTGACCGTGTAGTAAATGCGTTAATCGCGGCTCACCGTGCAAATATCGAGTTAACATTTGAGCGTTGTGCGGCAATTGATTTAGCGGGTCGTGATGTATTAGAAGCTGTACAAATGTCTGTTAACCCGAAAGTCATTGAAACACCATTTATTGCAGGTGTTGCTATGAACGGTATTGAAGTAAAAGCGAAGGCACGTATTACAGTTCGCGCAAACATTGAACGTTTAGTCGGTGGTGCGGGTGAAGAAACGGTTATTGCCCGTGTAGGTGAAGGGATCGTTTCTACAATTGGTAGTGCCTCTAGTCATACGACAGTTCTTGAAAATCCTGATATGATTTCTCAAACTGTATTAGCAAAAGGCTTAGATTCTGGTACAGCGTTTGAAATCTTATCGATCGATATTGCAGATGTTGATATCGGCAAAAACATCGGTGCAGAATTACAAATTGAACAAGCACAGGCAGATAAAAACATTGCCCAAGCGAAGGCCGAGGAACGTCGTGCAATGGCCGTAGCGAACGAGCAAGAAATGATTGCGCGTGTACAAGAGATGAAGGCGAAAGTAGTAGAAGCAGAAGCTGAAGTACCACAGGCAATGGCAGAAGCTCTACGCTCAGGTAATCTTGGTATTATGGATTACATGAACTACCGAAACATTCAAGCGGATACAGCTATGCGAGACTCCATTTCAAAAGTAAGCTCAGATAAGTCTGAAACAAATGAACCTAACGCATAAAAAAACGGAAAGGAGCGGTACTAATAAATGGAACAATTAATTATAGTTGCGATAATTGCCATAGTCAGCTCTATTTTCGGGAAATCAAAGAGTAAGAAAGAACAAAAATCAATGCCACCTTTTAATAAAGATTCACATGTTGAGCCTCCAGTTAAGGAGGTTCAACAACAACGTCCTACTGCTAATTCGCAAAGCTTTGAGGATTTTACGCGTGAATTTTTAGGGGAATGGAAGAATGGGCAGCCTAAAGTAGAAGAGCTTAGGAAAAATGTCGAAAAAAGAGTAAAAGAGCAAGTACCAAGTTATACAGCACAACCGTTAATCCCAACTGAGACAGTTAGTCGTACCACGAAAAGAGAAAGTATTGGTCGTTTGGCGACAGGGAAAAAAGATGTGGAAGTAACTGGATCACATTCGGCCTTTCAATTACCAAAGTCTAAAAAATCATTAATGCAGGCTATAGTAATGGCAGAGGTTTTAGGCCCTCCTAAAGCAAAAAGAAAATAATCAGCATGTCCTCCTTTTTCGATGCATATATTGCCGAAGAAGGAGGCATTTTTTATGAGAAAACTATTTCAATTAACGCCACTACTTGAATTATTACAATATGAAACATTAAAAATCATTGGCCCATATCGTTTCCTACATGCTGATGCTTCGTCATGCTCTTTTATCTATGCCGACTATCATATTACTGTGCGTGGAAAATCAGTGGAAATTAATGCTCTTAAAGAAGAAATGCTTCATCTTTCTGTAGAGGATTTGCAGGAGCTTCATATGAAAATGACAAAGGATATGGGTGTGAGCGATAATGTGGAATAATCGGCCAATTATCATACGTATAAAGCGCCACGAAAATGTTCATCCTTTTATTCAAGCATTGCATGCACAACATGTACCATTAAAACGTGTTGTCTTTCGTGAGCAAGAGGTTGCCTTTGAAACAACTATGCATTATCTACCAAAAATTCGTCGTGTACGTAGTCGTTATCGACTTAAAATGGCTGTCTATTATGCTGATGAGCTTCACGTTTTTCGAGCACAGCTTTGGACCTTGCTTGGCCTTGCGATGATGATATTAATCCCATTACTGTGCGCACAGGTTATATGGCGTGTTGACATTGAAGCGGCTTCACCAGAGTTGGAGCAACGTCTGGGTAAGACCTTTCAAAATACATTTCAATTAGAAACGCCCATGTCTAAAAAAGCTTTACCTTCAGATGCTGTCATTCGTCAGAAGCTTTTAGAAGAGCATCGAGATCTTTCCTGGGTGCATATTGAAAAGTATGGCGGACGTGTAATTTTACGACCTCAGGAGTCCCCGAAACAAACTAAACAAACGAATGAAAAACTAGCGTCGCATTTAGTGGCAACAAAAAGTGGTGTTATTACTCACTTTAATATTCAAAATGGTGAACGCAAAATTTCGGTGAACGATACTGCATACGAAGGTGATACTCTCGTAAGTGGGGTAATTGAAAGTGGTGAAGATCAAGTTTTTGTTGGAGCTAAAGGAGAGGTCTATGCTGATTATTGGCTTGAATGTTCATTTAAAATTCCAACAAAGCTAACGATGGAAACACTAGAACAGAAGCGATGGCGTGTACTAGTGAAAGGCATTCATAAAGAAAAAGTTGACTATGTGCAAAAGAAAGATTTACCTAATTGGCTCGATCCATATGTATCGATTGTTGAGGAACAATATACTAAAAAAATGCAAGTAGAGCTTGATGAATCCAAAATAGATTCAATGCTCATTCCATTACTTCATGAAAAGGTGCTGCGTTCATTACCTACTAAAACGGTTATAAAAAAAGAAAACCTTTTACAGGTAAAGTGGGGGAATGGTACAGTTGAAGGGAAAGTTCTATTTTTAGTCAATGAAAACATTGCCAGTCCAATACAAGGCCTACAAGGAGAATGATTATGTCAGAACATTTAACTGTATTACAAGTGGATAATCCAAACGAAGCGGTCATGCTACTCGGAATTTCAGATGCTAATATGAAATTAATCGAAGAGGCTTTACAAGTCCATATTATTACACGTGGTGAACAAATTCAGCTTGCTGGTGAAGAGGATGCGAAGGAACAAGCGACATACCTTTTACATGCTCTTTTGAAGGTCATTCGCAAAGGAATTAATATTGATCAACGTGATGTTGCAACAGCTATTGAAATGACACAAAAAGGAACAATCGAATATTTTGCAGAACTTTATGATGAAGAAATAGCACGCACGACGAAAGGAAAGCCTATCCGTGCAAAAACAATCGGTCAACGAGAATACATACAAGCAATCCGTCACAAAGACGTTGTTTTTGGTATCGGTCCAGCTGGTACTGGGAAGACGTATTTAGCGGTAGTCATGGCAACACAGGCACTAAAAAATGGGAACGTTAAGCGTATTATTTTAACACGCCCTGCAGTAGAGGCAGGAGAGTCATTAGGCTTTCTTCCAGGAGATTTGAAGGAAAAGGTAGATCCATATTTACGCCCTCTTTATGACGCTTTAAACGATATATACGGGGCAGAACAAACTCAACGACTTATCGAACGAGGCACAATCGAAATTGCACCTTTAGCGTATATGCGCGGCCGTACATTAGATGACGCCTTTGTTATTTTAGATGAAGCTCAAAATACGACACATCAGCAAATGAAGATGTTTTTAACGCGACTAGGCTTTGGCTCAAAAATGGTCATTACAGGCGATAAAACACAAATCGACCTACCGAAAAATACGGAATCTGGATTAATCGTGGCAGAACGCACACTAAAATATGTAAAATCTATACATTTCCAAATTTTAGAACAAGGCGATGTAGTACGCCACCCAATCGTAGCCAAAATCATCAAAGCCTACGAAGAACAGCAACTTTAATATGACCGCTTAGCGGTCATATTAAAGTCTGCACCGAAAGCAAAGCGGCAGGTGCAACGGTTTTTTAGAAGTCTGCACCGAAAGCGAAGCGGCAGGTGCAACGGGTTTTAGAAGTCTGCACCGAAAGCGAAGCGGCAGGTGCAACGGGGTTTGAAAGTCTGCGCCGAAAGCGAATCGGCTCATCGGACGCCCCCCAGGAAGCTTTGCTCTGTGCGAAAGCGTAGCGACAGCAACAACAAATGTTTTCTGTTGCGAAAGCGAAGCGTCAGCGGCAAATGTTTTCTGTAGCGAAAGCGAAGCGTCAGCAACAAAGCACCCAGTCGGAACGGAAATCAACTACACGCTTCGGGAGAAAGTCTTTAAAATGGAAAAAATGTGACAGCTATACAATTTGTATAGCTGTTTTTTTGCTTTCTTATACATTTTTCGGGAAAAATGTTTTTTGAATTGGTATGATAGTAGGTAGATAGAGGAGGTGCCAGATGGAGAAACAACTACAAAAATTTACAGAGCTTATTGGTTTCCGTTATTTTTTAATTGTCGTTCTCATCTTAACAGGAGCCCTACAATTTGTTCTTATGTATGGCAATGTTAGAGGTGTTACATATGATTTTAAACCATTGCAACTAGCGCCTGAAACAGTCCGATCTACTAAAACGATTGAAGACACTTTTAAAACCCAACAGGAGCGAGAAAAAGCAGCAAGTGCTGTTGAGCCAGTTTATGAATTTTCCGAGGATGTCGCTAAGCAGCGAGCAGCGATTGTAACTTCTTTATTTGACTATGTTCTTGAAGTAAAAGAGGATGTTGCTAGCAAGAAAGAACCTGTTCCGATTGGCGATCAAGTCGAGCAACTCCGAAAAAAATTTGAATCCATTGATTCAGATCAAATGCCAATTATTTTTACTGATTCACAGCTAGAAGGTTTGTTAATACAAAGTGAAGAAGATTTAAAAAGAACAAGTACGCAACTATCAAAACTTGTACAGGAATATTTACAAAAATCTATTCGCTCAGAAAATTTGTTTGTGGCTCAAAATGATTTTGAAACAAAAATTCGCGGACAACGAGGCTATCCAGATAAAATATTTAATACGGTAGTTTTAATTGGACGTATGAGTATTATCGAAAATGAAACGATTAATGAGGAACAAACGAAAATTCGAAAGGACCAGGCAAAAGAATCGGTTGAACCTACTCGAATTCTTCAAGGTCAAGTCATCGTACAGGAAGGACAAATTATTGATAATGAGGCGTTCCGTCAATTAGAGCTTCTAGGTATGGTGAGTAATAAAGCATCGATGAAACCGATTGCAGGTATTATTATTTTAATACTACTGCAAATGGTGTTCATGTTTATTTTATTTGAACGTTCGGATGCGGATGAAAATAAGAAACGTAAGGCTTTATTGGTGACAGTAATTGTTTATAGTTTATCCATCTTGCTAATGAAATTTATTAGCCTAGTCTCAGGTGGCTTTGATGTTACTGTTGCATTCCTTTTCCCGACAGCGCTGGCAACAATGCTTGTAAGGCTATTAGTGGATGATCGTGCTGCAGTTCTTATTACAGTTATGACAGCGGCATCGGCTGGTGTTATTTTCCAAGAGGGTTATTCATCTGTCATGCAGATGGAAATTACACTGTATATTATTTTTGGAGGCTTTGCGAGCTTATTCTTTTTACGTAGTGTGGAAAAGCGTTCGCATATTCTACATGCAGTAGGGGTTATAGGGTTAGTGAATATGTCGTTTATCGCATTTTATTTACTGATGACACAATCTACTTATGGTTTGTCAGAGTGGATGTTTTACTTTATCGCGGCATTGGTATCGGCTCTACTCTCAGGTGCTCTCACAATGGGGCTCTTACCATTCTTTGAATCGGCATTTAGTTTATTGTCGTCGTTGCGATTAATTGAACTTTCTAACCCAAATCATCCATTGTTGAAAAAATTACTAATGGAATCCCCAGGAACATATCATCATAGTGTAATGGTGGCTAACTTAGCAGAGGCGGCATGTGAGGAAATTGGAGCAGATGGATTACTAGCACGTGTAGGATGCTATTATCATGATATTGGCAAAACGAAGCGTCCTGCCTTTTTCATCGAGAATCAGATGTCTGGTATTAATCCGCATGATTCATTGCCCCCGGAAACAAGTGCAGAAATTATAATTGCCCATACAACGGATGGGGCTGAAATGCTAAATCGTTATAAGATGCCACAGGAGATTATTGATATTGCCTTGCAACATCACGGGACTAGTCTTTTAAAATACTTCTACTTTAAAGCGAAGGAAGAAGGAAAATGTATAGAAGAAACAACGTACAGATATCCAGGTCCAAAACCACAAACGAAGGAAGCAGCAGTTATTAGTGTTGCAGACAGCGTTGAGGCAGCGGTTCGATCGATGAAAGAACCGAATGCAGAAAAAATTAAAAAATTGGTACGCGCAATTATTGATGATCGAGTACAAGATAATCAGTTTGATGAATGCGATATTTCGATAAAAGAGTTAAAATGTATAGAGCGAGTACTTTGTGAAACGTTGAATGGAATTTTCCACTCACGTATTGAATATCCAAAGGCAGATAAGAAGGAGGATCTATGATTTTAACAATTGATTTTACAGATGAAACAAATGAAGTAACTGCGGAGCATATGGAGCTTGTTGGAAAGCTTTTACAGCATGCTGCAAAAATAGAAGATATTGAGCCAGAAACAGAAGTGTCGGTGACGTTTGTTACAAATGAAGCGATTCAAGAAATAAACCGAGAATATCGTGACAAGGATCAACCTACAGATGTTATCTCATTTGCTCTGGAGGAATTAGGTGAAGGAGAAAAGGGAATAACATTTGAAGGGATGCCTCGTGTTTTAGGAGATATTATTATTTCGACGGATCGTACAAAAGAACAAGCAGAGGAATATGGGCATACTTTTGAACGAGAATTAGGCTTTTTAGCGGTTCATGGTTTTTTACATCTACTTGGCTATGATCATATGGTACCAGAAGATGAAAAAGTTATGTTCGGTAAGCAGGATGAAATTTTACAGTCTTTTGGCTTAGGACGAGATTAAATGAATGTTCGCAAATATATCCGATCTTTTGGTTATGCCTTTGAAGGTATCGTTTTAGCCTGTAAAGAGCAAAACTTTAAGTCTCACTTGCTAAGTGCAGGAATTGTTTTAATTGCTGGCTATTTTACAGGTTTATCACGTGTGGAGTGGTATATTGTGCTACTATTAATAGCACTAATGTTTGCGCTTGAAATAGTTAATACTGCAATTGAGCGAGTAGTGGATTTAGCTTCGCCAAAAATACACCCACTTGCTAAACAAGCTAAAGATCTTGCAGCGGGTGCAGTGCTTGTATTTGCGATATTCAGTGCTATAATCGGATTACTCATCTTTATACCGAAATGGTTTTAACTTAATAAATTCATTAATCGGTATAGAGTAATTGCGATTGTGCTGGGGAAATATTTTATCTTCACTCAGGCGGATGTCACGGATTTTGAATTGTGCGGACACAACTCAAAATCCGGACGCAATTACGCCAAGGCGAAATTGATTAAGTAGAGGAGAACATTGATGACAATTGATATGCATGCATTACTAGAAGAATCAAAAAAAGCGCGTGAAAAGGCTTATGTACCTTATTCAAAATTTAAAGTTGGCGCGGCGATTTTAACGAAAAATGGAGAGGTTATTCATGGCTGCAATATTGAAAATGCTGGCTATAGTATGACCAATTGTGCTGAGCGTACAGCATTTTTTAAAGCTGTGTCAGAAGGTATTTATGATTTTGAGGCGATTGCTATTGTAGCTGATACGGATGGACCTTGTGCGCCATGTGGAGCTTGTCGTCAAGTGATGATGGAATTTTGCAAGCCATCTATGCCTGTATATTTAACAAACTTAAAAGGTGATGTCACGGTAACGTCTGTAGGCGAATTACTACCGTTTGCATTTACAACGGAGGATTTAGAGAATGCTGGAAAATAATAATGGCTATAAGTCAGGATTTATCTCCATAATCGGTCGACCAAATGTAGGGAAATCAACATTTTTAAACCGAGTTATTGGTCAAAAAATTGCGATTATGAGTGATAAACCACAAACAACACGAAATAAAGTACAAGGTGTACTAACATCAAATGATAGCCAAATGATTTTTATAGATACACCAGGAATCCATAAGCCGAAACATAAGCTAGGGGATTTTATGCTAAAGGTTTCTAAAAATACATTGCGTGAAGTGGATGTTATTATGTTCATGGTAAATGCAGAGCAGAAACTTGGAAAGGGTGACGAATTCATCCTAGAAATGTTGGCGGGTAATCCAACCCCTGTATTCCTAATTATCAATAAAATAGATCAAATTCATCCTGATGAATTAATGGGGATAATTGAAAGCTACAAAGATCGTTATGATTTTGCAGAAATAGTTCCCATTTCAGCTTTACAAGGAAATAACGTAGATAATCTATTGGTGACACTAACGAAATACTTACCGGAGGGTCCGCAATATTATCCAGCAGATCAAGTTACGGATCATCCTGAGCGATTTATTATTTCAGAGTTAATTCGTGAAAAGGTGTTACATTTAACACGCGAAGAAATTCCTCATTCCATTGCTGTTGTCATTGATAAAATTCGCCGTGATGAAGAAAATGAAGATAAAATTCGTGTGGCGGCAACAATTATCGTGGAAAGAGATTCTCAAAAAGGGATTGTTATTGGTAAACGCGGGGCCTTATTAAAAGAAGTAGGAATTCGTGCACGAAAAGATATTGAGATGCTTCTTGGTTCAAAAGTGTATTTAGAGCTTTGGGTAAAGGTACAGAAGGATTGGCGAAATAAATCAACACATTTACGCGACTTCGGTTTCCGTGATGATGAATATTAACTTCTTTCAGCGGGTGTCCAAACATCCGCTGAAATAGAGGAACTCAGTCTAAAAACGCCACGTCCTGTGGCAATTTAACTGTGCGAAAGCGAAGCGACAGCAACAACATGGTTTTATCTGTGCGAAAGCGAAGCGGCAGCAACAACACGGTTTTAACTGTGCGAAAGCGAAGCGACAGCAACAACACGGTTTTAACTGTGCGAAAGCGAAGCGACAGCAACACGGTTTTAACTGTGCGAAAGCGAAGCGACAGCAACAACAACAACAACAACAACAACAACAACAACAACAACAACAACAACGCACTACTGAGTGACCAACATCATGTTCGAAACAACTTTACAGCATTCCTATTTGTCGCTGTAGTTTTAAATGGAGCTGTCCAATAATTTATTGGAGAGCTCTATTTTCATGCGAAGCTTGTAGAAAGGAGGAGGACTAGTGCTTTATAAATGGGAAGGAATTGTCCTAAAGGTACGAGCTTATGGGGAATCAAATAAAATTGTCACATTATTAACTAAAGAAGCAGGGAAGGTTGCTACGATGGCTCGAGGTGCCAAGAAGCCTTCCAGTAGATTAGCATCTGTGACACAGCCGTTCACGTATGGCATGTTTATGGTACAGCATCATACTGGTATGGGGACAATGCAACAAGGTGAGCATCTTAATTCAATGCGCCATATTCGTGAGGATATCATGGCAACGGCATATGCAAGTTATATAATGGAACTTGTCGAACGTGTAGTAGAAGAAGGAAAAGCTGAGCCATTTGCATTCGATGTGCTCCTACAAGCATTACAAGCAATCGAGGAAGGTTATGACCCAGAGGCTATTACATTATTCGTAGAATGGAAAATGCTCCCCTATACAGGAGTACAGCCTATATTACATGCGTGTGCTACTTGTGGTTCAGTCGATGGTGAATTTGCATTTTCCTTTACACAGGGAGGCTTTTTATGTCATCGCTGTTATCATCATGATCCCTATATCATTCGATTGACACCGACTCAGCTTAAGCTTATTCGAATGTTCTATACTGTACCGATTGACCAGATTGGAAAATTAGAATTAAAAAAAGAAACAAAGTATTTTATAAAAAAAATAATTTCAACAATTTATGAAGAGCAAACAGGAATTCGTTTTAAGACTAAAAAATTTATCGAGCAGCTTGAGAGAACGCCTGAATTACAGTTAAGAACAAGTGCCGATCAAGAAAAAACGCCAGAAGACCATTAACATTGATCTTCTGGCATTTTACTTTAAAATTCTTCTTGATCATCCATAAATTCGTAAGAAGTAGCCCATTTATTAGCGATTTTTAGAAATTCAATATATAGGTAAGCAGTTTCACCATTTTTACCTGTAATATGTAAAATAGAAGTGCCTTCTGCTAGTGGTGTAACATTTACTTTGTTTTCCTTTATCGAAGCTTTCACAGCTGCTGGCTCAAAATTTAACTTTTCTAAAGCAACACTTGTTGGCTCGAACGATAGATCCTCATTTGAAAACGCTAACTCATCTGTAATTTGGTACAAATCAATACTGCGCACGAAATCATACGTATCGACATCAGCTACCATCGTTTGTTGTTGTGTACCATTACTGAATGTTAGCGTATATTGCCCATTTTTATAGATAGAAAGTGTAGCTGTTTTATTAGTTGATTTAAAATTATACAATTCAGGAGATAAGGCTTGACCATCTGCTGTTTGAATACTTACCTCTGTAGGGACAAAGTTTAAACCGCTTTCCGATAAGTTGAGCGGTAAGTTTTCTACATAATCCCCTTCATTCACTTCTTGAAGTGTTGTTTGCAGCTTTCCATTTACATTTTTCACATGTACTAAGTAAAAGAAATCTTTTAAATCTTGAGTATCTTCCTCAAAGCCCGTAATTACTAATTTTCCTGTGCCTTCTTTTAGTGGTTTAATTGTAATGGACTCCGTCAGATAATCTTCTTCATCTTCATCCCATGTAAAAATATCCTCTGCAGGCTTAATGCCGCCATAAGAAGCGAAAATATAGTCTTGATTAAATTGACTAGTATAAACGGTAGAGTTACCTTGAGCATTTTCAGCACGTACAACAAACGATGCTAACTGGGAGCGTTTTACATTACTTTGCGGTCCAAAGGTAGTAGGAGTTGTACCTTTTGTTATGCTGTTGGCAAATAGTGTTTTTATATAGGGTTCGTATTCACTGCCTGTCTTGACATCATTGAAAGGAATGTCAACGCCGTTTGTGATTGGTAAATGAAAGCCTTTCACAATCATTTTTGACATTTGTCCACGTGTAATATTTTTAGTTGGGTAGAAATAGCCGTTGGAGCCACTAATAATGCCTGCATTTGCTAAAGCAGCGATCGCACCATAGTTTTCATCGCCAGGTTTTATATCCTTAAAATTAGGGTTTTTTACATGAACCGTATCGAGCTTTAAAATTCCGGCCAAAATTTTTGCCGCTTGTGAACGAGTAATTAGATTAGCAGGTTTAAATGTGCCATCTGGGTAGCCTGAAATAATGCCACGTCCGGCTAAGTTAATAATAGCCTTACCTTCCTCTGTTGATGCATTTACATCGGGGAATACTGATGCAGCAGTTGCCGAGGGTGCAATTACAATAGCACCTGTTACTAGTGCTGAGGCCATTGCGATTTGATAAAAACGATGATTCTTCAAATTATTTCCTCCAAAGTAGTCAATAAAAATTTTATAGTATTGCCTTTTTCTATAATCCTACCATTTACAATTTCAAACTTCCAGACGTTGAATCTTCACCAAAATATGTATTTAACTGCACTTTCTGTTACGTAAGGATGCTTTCAGTGAGGGAGACCTGAGCCTCCTTGTCACTTATACCTATGGGATCGCAAAAACAGGGGCACTCGTCTCTCCATATGTTTTTATAGTCACAATACTTTTTTGTCTGGAACAGATTTTAGTATTGATGCTGGGAGATTGAATGTTAATAGATTGGAATTGTAGTGAATTGTTGTTATTTAAAGATTAACTATAATACTTTATTTATATCAAAAAGATGAAGGTGAGAATAGAGGGAATACTATCCTGTAAAAAATTAGCTATCACTATAATGTGGGGTTGATCTCCGTTCCGACTGGGAAAATCTGAAGAGTCGCTTGGAACAAAGGTGTTTTATGTGCAAAAGCGAAGCGGCGTGCATTTAAAGAGGAGTCGCATGATAAGCGACTCCCTCCATATATACGTATTAAATTAGAATTGAAGGTGTTTTTCAATGTATGCTTTAACTTCTGTAATAGGCATACGCACTTGAGACATTGAATCACGATGACGTACTGTTACTTGACCATCCTCTTTTGAGTCGAAGTCGTATGTGATACAGAATGGTGTACCGATTTCATCTTGTCGACGATAACGTTTACCGATTGATTGTGACTCGTCAAAGTCAACTGGGAATGCTTTGCGAAGCTCTGCCCAAACATCAGTAGCCTCATCTGAAAGCTTTTTAGAAAGTGGTAGGACTGCAGCTTTAAATGGTGCTAGAGCAGGGTGGAAGCGTAAAACTGTACGTTTATCATCGCCTTCAAGCTCTTCTTCGTCATAAGCATCGCAAAGGAATGCTAATGTTACACGGTCTGCACCTAAAGATGGCTCGATGCAATATGGAACATAACGTTCGTTCGATACTGGATCGATGTAAGTGAAATCTTCACCAGAATGCTCCATATGCTGTTTTAAATCGTAATCTGTGCGATCCGCTACGCCCCAAAGCTCGCCCCAACCGAATGGGAATTTAAATTCGATATCAGTTGTAGCATTTGAATAGTGAGACAATTCATCTTCCTCATGATCGCGAAGACGCATAGACTCTTCTTTCATTCCTAAGTTTAACAACCAGTTTTTACAAAATTCTTTCCAGTATGCGTGCCATTCAAGATCTTCACCTGGCTTGCAGAAAAATTCAAGCTCCATTTGTTCAAATTCACGCGTACGGAATGTGAAGTTACCTGGAGTAATTTCGTTACGGAATGATTTACCGATTTGAGCAATACCGAATGGTGTACGTTTACGCATAGAGCGTTGTACGTTTTTGAAGTTTACGAAAATACCTTGTGCAGTTTCTGGGCGTAAATAAATTTCATTAGTAGAAGATTCAGTTACACCTTGGAATGTTTTAAACATTAAATTGAATTGACGAATATCTGTAAAATCAGCTTTACCACAATCTGGGCAAACTACGTCATACTTAACCATCGTTTCTTTCATTTGGTCAAATGTCATACCATCGACAATGATTTCATCGCCTTTAGCTAGCGCAGCGTCTTCGATGATTTTATCAGCACGATGGCGCGCTTTACATGCTTTACAATCAACCATTGGGTCATTAAAGTTACCAACGTGACCAGAAGCCACCCAAGCTTTTGGGTTCATTAAAATGGCAGCATCTATACCAACATTGTGCTCTGATTCTTGGACAAATTTTTGCCACCATGCTTTTTTAACATTGTTTTTTAATTCAACACCTAGTGGACCGTAATCCCAAGTGTTTGCTAAGCCTCCATAGATTTCAGAACCAGGGAAGACAAAGCCGCGATGCTTTGCTAATGATACGATTGTTTCCATTGATTTGTTAGCCATAAAAATAGCCTCCTTCATAGTTTTCAGCGAATTAATAAAACTGATCAACAAATTCGCCAGAGATATTTCTTAATTTAGTAAGAACTAAATTAAAAATAGCACCCGTCTCCGGGCATAATAAATGCCCAGGGACGAGTGCTAAAACCCGCGGTTCCACCCTGATTGTTTTAAACGTGATGTTTAAAACCTCTTTTCAAAAAGTTAGCTCAAGGAGTGCCTTTTCTCTGTTACTACGTAGACTTTCACCATCTTCTACTCGCTTTAAAATGGAACAGATACTTTTTTTCCCGTCATCGCCTGTATAACGCAAATCGCTCGAAAATACAACTAGAGCAAGCGTATGTGTCAATATTGTAGCATGTAGTTCTTTTCTTCGCAATAATTATTAAAATAGTATATAATAATTGAGCATAAGTATAACACTATTAGATTTGAGGCGGTGAGTCCAATCGAACTCAATAAACGTCAGGAAGACATTTTACAAATTGTGAAAGAAAACGGCCCGATCACAGGCGAACATATTGCAGAACGTCTCAGTCTGACAAGAGCGACTTTAAGACCAGATTTAGCTATACTCACAATGGCGGGCTTTTTAGATGCTAGACCACGTGTTGGCTATTTCTATTCAGGTAAAAAAACATCCGCTACATTGACGGATAGTATTAACAATTTAAAGGTGAAAGATTTTCATTCAGGACCTGTTGTAGTACCAGAAACAATGACTGTTTATGATGCGATTTGCTTCATGTTTTCAGAGGATGTTGGAACACTCTTTGTCGTGGATAAGAATGAGTTTTTGACAGGGGTACTATCTCGCAAGGATTTACTACGTACAAGTATTGGTACTCAGGATTTAAATAAAATCCCTGTACATATCATCATGACACGTATGCCAAATATTTCGTACTGTGAGAGATCAGATTCTTTAGTTGTCGCAGCGAATAAACTAATTGAACGAGAAGTTGATTCGTTACCAGTAGTAGAGCCTCAGGAAGGCGGATTGACAATCGTCGGTCGTCTTACAAAAACGACGATTACACGAGCTTTCTTATCACTTGCACAGAATGTCTAAATACTTGAAGGAGAACAGTATGAAAAGACTACGCGTTTTTGTTGTATCTGATTCAGTCGGTGAAACAGGTGATCAAGTAGCAAAAGCAGTTATTAGCCAGTTTCGACCTGGTTTGGAAAACACGGTGATTCGGCGTTTTCCTCATATTCAATCAGAGGAGCTCATCCGAAAAATTGTTTGTCTTGCGGAGAAACAACAGGCAGTTATTGTGTACACGCTTGTACGACAGGAGATGCGATCGTTATTACATGAACTGTGTGAACAAGAAAAGGTACATGCAATTGATATTTTAGGACCTGCTTTAAAAACAATGGCAACATTTATGGAAGAGATTCCACTAGAAGCACCAGGAATCGTTCATAAACTAGATGATGATTACTTTAAAAAAATTGAGGCTATTGAATTTGCAGTAAAATATGATGATGGTAGAGATCCACGTGGTCTATTACAGGCTGATATAGTGCTCGTTGGGGTTTCTCGTACCTCTAAAACACCGTTATCACAATATTTAGCACATAAACGTTATAAGGTGGCGAATGTACCTTTAGTACCAGAAGTAGAGCCACCTGAAGAATTATTGAAGATTGACCCAAAAAAATGTTTCGGTTTAATTATTTCTCCTGATAAATTAAACTCAATTAGAAAAGAAAGATTAATGACCCTTGGATTGAATGACGATGCGATTTATGCGCAACATAAGCGTATATTAGAAGAAATCCAGCATTTTGAAAAAATTGTCGGTAAAATTGGTTGTAAGGTTATTGATGTAACAAACAAGGCTGTAGAAGAAACAGCAAATGTTATTATTGAGTATATCTCGACCTGTAAATAAGAAATGAATGTCGATAAACCACCTCGGTTGTAAGAGGCGGTTTTTTTGAGTCGGTTTTGAAAATAGTATAGATAAAAACTAATTTATGTTTTATAATAATAAAATTGTGGTAAAAATATTTATAAAGAGAAAAATCCTATTTTTTTGTCGAGAAATAAAGGATTTTTAAATCGGATAGCGAATTGTGTTTTAGTACGTAATTTAAAGATGGTGATGATTTGGCAGGGAAAATTCCAGAAGAAGTGATTGAACAGATTCGTACACAATCGGAAATTGTTGATGTCATAAGCGAATACATGCAGCTTACAAAGCGTGGGCGCAATTGGTTTGGCCTCTGTCCTTTTCATGGAGAACAAACGCCTTCTTTTTCTGTGTCATCTGACAAACAAATTTTTCATTGCTTTGGTTGTGGTGCAGGTGGGAATGCTATTACTTTTGTCATGGATATAGAAGGTATTTCTTTTCCTGACGCAGTTGTGAAACTTGGTGAACGTGTTGGCATACACTTAGATGTTGGGCCTAGTTTACCTGAAGTAACGAAAAAGGTATCTAAAGCAGAAGAAAGGATGAAAGAAGCACACGCTTTTGCAGCAGATTTTTTTCATCATTTACTGTTAAACACGGAAGATGGTGAAGAACCTTTAAATTATTTACTAGAAAGAGGATTTACAAGGGAACTTATAGAATCTAATAGCATTGGATGGTCTCTTCCAAGCTTTGATGCATTAACGATATTGCTTGAAAGAAAAGGTTATAACTTACAAGAAATCGCAGAAAGTGGTTTAATCATCAAGCGAGAAGGGGAAGAGCGCTATTTTGATCGTTTTAGAGGACGTATTATGTTTCCTATTCGTGATGAGAATGGAAAGATTATTGCCTTCTCAGGACGAATCCTTTCATCGACTGGTGAAGAGGCAAAATATTTAAATAGTCCAGAATCACCAATATTTCAAAAGAGTGAAGTGCTATATAACCTAGATAAAGCACGAACCTCAATCAGAAAAAATCGTCAAGTAGTATTGATGGAAGGATTTATGGATGTTTTAGCAGCAACTTCTGTTGGTGTAACGAATGCCGTAGCAACAATGGGTACTTCGCTTACGAATCAGCATATTACAAAGCTAAAGCGCTTAGTAGAGCAGATTACGATTTGCTATGACGGTGATAATGCTGGGTTTGATGCGGCAAAAAGAGCGGCACAATTACTCCAAACGGAACGTATGAAAGTCAATATTGCGGTGTTACCAGACAAGCTAGATCCCGATGAATACATTCGTAGTTTAGGTGGACAAGCATTTAAAGAACAAATTTTGGAAAATCCTCATGCGTATATTGCTTTTATGATGATGCATGCTAGACGAAATAAGAACTTTCAATTTGAAAATGATACGCTTCAATATATTCAAGAGGTTCTTGAACAATTGGTAGGTAGATCCTCACCGGTTGAACGAGATTTGTATATAAGACAGCTATCGAATGAGACAAATATCTCGGAAGAAGCAATTTATGCTCAGTTCCGAAAGCTGGAGGCAAATCAGGTACGTTCTACAAAAGTAGAAATGCCTGTTCAGGCGCCTTCGATGCCGGTCACGCAGTCACATAAGCCTATGGACGCAGCCGAACGTGCCGAACGTTTATTACTAGCTCATATGCTTCATAATATAGATGTAGTGGACAGGGTATTACGTAGTGAGCAAAAAGAGCCATTTGTACGAGATGCCTATATGGCAGTTTTTGTTCGCTTAGTAGGATTTTATGAGGAATATGGTCATCCTGATTATCAGCGTTTTGTTGAGATATTAGATGACTCGGAATTACGAAAAATTGTTATGGAAGCGGCTTTAGTAGAACGAGACCCCGACCAAGCAGAAGCGGAGGTCACAGACTCAATACGTCAGCTGCATAAATATAGAATTGAGCAAGAAATTCAACAAAAGATGCATGAGTCAAAGGAAGCGGAGAAGATGCATGAGTATGTACGTGCACTTGAAATCGCCCAACAGATTATTCATTTAAGAAAATCGTTATCGGCGATTTAACCCGATTCGGTTGTTTAGAAGGAGGAAGGTTTATGGCGGACAAGTCAGAACGTTCAAAAGAGGTAGAAGTAGAAATTACATTAGATGAAGCAAAAAAAATACTACAAGAAAAAGCAAAAACAGAAGGTGAAATTTCGATGAAAGAAATTTCAGAGAAACTAGCGCCTTATGAATTGGAGAATGAAGAGATTTTCCACTTTGCTGAGGATCTTGAAAAGAATAAAGACATTCAAATTATCGGAAAAGAAGAATTTGAAGAAGAAAGCTTAATGAAAGAAGAAGCATCTGAAGAGACTTTCGATTTAAATGATTTGAGTGTACCACCAGGTGTTAAAATAAATGACCCTGTACGCATGTATTTAAAAGAAATTGGGCGGGTTGATTTACTTTCTGCCGAGCAAGAAATCGCATTAGCGGAGCGTATTGAGCAAGGTGACGAGGAAGCTCGTAAACGCCTAGCAGAAGCAAACTTACGTCTTGTTGTATCGATTGCGAAGCGATATGTTGGCCGTGGTATGCTATTCCTTGATTTAATTCAAGAGGGGAATATGGGGCTTATCAAGGCTGTTGAGAAATTTGACTACCGTAAAGGCTTTAAATTCTCCACATATGCAACATGGTGGATTCGTCAAGCAATTACACGTGCAATTGCAGACCAAGCACGTACAATCCGTATTCCAGTGCATATGGTTGAAACAATTAATAAATTAATTCGTGTACAGCGCCAATTATTACAAGACTTAGGTCGCGAGCCATCTCCAGAAGAAATTGGAGAAGAAATGGATTTAACACCTGAAAAAGTACGCGAAATTTTAAAAATTGCGCAAGAACCAGTATCTCTAGAAACACCAATTGGAGAAGAAGACGATTCACATTTAGGAGACTTTATTGAGGATTCTGAAGCTCAATCTCCATCTGACCATGCAGCATATGAATTGTTAAAAGAGCAGCTAGAAGATGTGTTAGATACATTAACTGACCGTGAAGAAAATGTCCTTCGCCTACGTTTCGGTTTAGATGATGGTCGCACACGTACATTAGAAGAAGTAGGGAAAGTATTTGGTGTAACACGTGAACGTATTCGCCAAATTGAAGCGAAGGCGCTTCGAAAACTACGCCACCCTTCTCGCAGCAAACGTTTAAAAGATTTCTTAGAATAAAGATAAACATGTTGGGGCTATCCAATTAGTGATGACTAATTGGAAGGCCCTTTTTTAAACTCTTATTATACCGACCTGAACATTAAACTAGGAGAATATCCGCGGAAGGGAAGGAAATCATAGCTGTCAACTTTAGATTTAAAAACATCTATTTGATATTTTTTTTAA